>CAYTXN010000119.1:1193-9293 GCA_964441195.1 uncultured Limnohabitans sp. | reverse complement strand
TAAGCCCGATTTGAGGGTTTTCTCCAAAAAATATGAGTGAAGAAAAAGCAAAAAACTCAGCTGATTATTCAGCCGATAATATTCAGGTATTAGAAGGCCTGGAGGCAGTTCGAAAGAGACCTGCCATGTATATAGGGGATATTGGCGTCAAGGGACTTCATCACCTGATCTGGGAAGTAGTTGACAACTCGATCGATGAGGCGCTTGCAGGCCATTGCGACACCATTCATGTCACTGTTCATGAGGATAATTCCGTGACAGTGGAGGATAATGGACGTGGTATACCTACTGACATGCACCATAAAGAAAAAAAGTCAGCGCTTGAGGTTGTGTTAACGGTATTGCATGCCGGCGGAAAATTTGACAAGGACACCTATAAAGTTTCAGGTGGTCTGCATGGTGTAGGGGTTTCCTGCGTAAATGCACTTTCAAGTGATCTAAAAGCTACTGTATATCGAAACGGGGTCATTTTTGAGCAGGAATTTAAAATTGGTGTTCCTCAATATCCTGCGCGTCAGATTGGTCCTACCGAAAGACGAGGAACAACGATTCATTTCAAGCCTGATGCAAGCATATTTGTAATCCAGGAATTCAAATACGAAACCATCGCGACTCGCTTAAGGGAGATGTCTTTTCTGAATGCAGGAATCAGAATTACCTTAACGGATCTAAGAGAAGTTGAGGACGGAGAGCCGAAACGTGATGAATTTTACTCCGAAGGAGGATTAGTAGAGTTTGTCCAATACTTGGATGAAACCCGAGAAAAGATCATCGACTATCCGATCTATATTGAATCAGATCAGAATGGAGTTCCTGTTCAGGTCGCTATGAACTATAACAGTTCCTACTCCGAAAACGTGGTATCGTACGTCAATACCATCAACACCTACGAAGGTGGTACCCACGTGACTGGTTTTAGAAGAGCTTTGACTCGGACTTTGAAGTCCTATGCGGATAAGTCCGGAATGCTGGACAAATTGAAGCTGGAAGTTTCGGGAGATGATTTCAGGGAAGGGCTGACGGCTGTGATTTCTGTTAAAGTGCAGGAGCCTCAGTTTGAGGGTCAAACCAAAACCAAGCTTGGTAACTCTGACGTCGTTGGCGCCGTGGATAGCGCGGTTTCTGAGACTCTTCAAAGCTGGCTCGAAGAGCATCCAAAAGAAGCAAAAATCATTGTTGGGAAAGTAATTCTTGCAGCACAAGCGCGTCATGCAGCTCGTAAAGCAAGAGAAATGGTCCAGCGTAAAAATGTACTCGGAGGGGGAGGACTTCCCGGTAAACTTGCCGATTGTGCGAATTCTGATCCTACGGTTTGTGAATTGTACTTGGTCGAAGGGGACTCAGCAGGTGGATCTGCTAAGCAAGGTCGTGACCGTGACTTCCAGGCGATTTTGCCATTGAAAGGAAAAATCCTGAATGTGGAGAAAGCACACGAGCACAAAATCTACGATAATGAGGAAATCAAAAATATCCTAACAGCCCTTGGTGTCAAGTTTGGAACTGCAAATGATGACAAGGAACTGGACATGTCAGGTCTTAGATATCACAAAATCATTATCATGACGGATGCTGATATTGACGGATCACACATTAGGACATTGATCCTGACTTTGTTTTTTAGATACATGAAGGCTCTGATTGAAAATGGGTATGTGTACATCGCCTTACCGCCACTTTACCTACTTAAGCGGGGAAAAGATGAGCGCTACTGCTGGACAGAAGAAGAACGTAAGATTATGACAGCCGATATGGCCAAAGATGGTCGTGAAGACAGTGTGGGCGTTCAGCGATACAAAGGTCTTGGTGAAATGAACCCTGAGCAACTATGGACTACGACAATGGATCCCAATGTGCGAACAATCAAACAGGTAAATATTGAATCTGCTGCGGAGGCGGATCATTTATTCAGTATGCTGATGGGAGATGAAGTAGCTCCAAGAAGAGATTTTATTGAAAAAAACGCCAAGTACGCGAAAATAGATTCTTAAAATCAGGGGCTCAATCGGCCCCTTTTTTTAAACAAAAAAGAAATTATCACATTTGGTTTAAAGGTGTTTTAACTGAATTTTAAACGATATGAAATCGAGTATGACTAAAAAGTCACACACTGAGATAATTATAAGCGATGCGAGATTACATATGGCCTTTAAAAATTAAATTATAATCATATGAAATACCCATGTCGAACGGTCGACACACAGGAGCATGATTATCTGGGGGTATTCCATGTGACCATTGAAAATCAAATTATAAACACATGAAATTGGCAGTTGGAGATAAATATGAATCCACGATCCAAAAAAGTGATCTTGTCAGCCGTGATCTAAGTTGGGTTAAATTCAACGAGCGTGTGCTGGATCAGTCTAAGAAGGCGGGTCGTAGCATTTTTGAGAAACTTAAGTTTTTGGCAATCACCGCTTCTAATCTGGATGAATTTTTCATGATTCGGGTAGGTTCCCTTTACAATTACTTGGACTATGAAAAGGAGCGAATAGATTATTCAGGTCTTCGCGAGGATCCTTTTAAGGAGAAACTCATGAAGGATTGTCAAGGCTATCACCGTGATCAACACGATCATTTTTCCAAAGTCATTCTTCCCGAATTACATCAGGAGGGTATTACTGTTTGCAATGTTTCAAAATTGACGGAAAATGAGCATGAGGTAGTTAGGCAGTATTTTCTTAAAGCTATCTATCCGATGCTCACTCCGATGGTATACGACGGCTATCGGACATTTCCGATTTTGATGAATAAACTGCTCGTATTCGGAGTAGTCACGACAAGTCCGGGAGAGCGTAAAGACATGCGAAAAATGAGTTTTGTGCAGATTCCTGCCAATATTCCCCGATTTTTTGAAATCGAACGAGAAAATTCACTCTTGCTTATTCCTATCGAAGAAGTGATTCGAGAAAATATCATCTCTCTTTTTCGAAATGTGGAAATCGAGTCAGTCAGTCTTTTCCGAATTACCCGAAACGGAGATTTTACTCTAGAGGAAAGTGAGGACATGGATGCTAACTTCCTCGAGGAAGTGAAGCGGAAATTGATGGAGCGAAAGACGGGAAGGGTTGTTCGTATCGAGAT
Source organism: uncultured Limnohabitans sp. (assembly GCA_964441195.1). Taxonomy (GTDB): domain Bacteria; phylum Bacteroidota; class Bacteroidia; order Cytophagales; family Cyclobacteriaceae; genus Algoriphagus. The sequence continues at coordinate 6,209 of CAYTXN010000119.1, read as the reverse complement.
TGAAGAAGGTTACTCCAAATGGATGCTTAATTCGCTCTTGGAACGATGGAATCTCAAAACTGATTCTGTCTACTTGGTCAATAGAGCCAGCATGATCGATTTTACCGGACTTTGGCAGATTGTAGGAAACAAACGCTTTCGAGAAAGGCTTCCTCAAATTCCTGAACCGGTCAAACCACTTTCCTATCCGGAAGAAGGAGTTGCGGATATATTTGAAATTCTGAAAGAAAAAGATATCCTCCTTCATCATCCCTACAATAACATTGATTCGATCTTAGACTTGATCGAAAAGGCCGCAGATGATCCCGACGTGATGGCCATAAAAATGACCATTTACCGATTAGCGAAAGAGAGCAGAATTACCAAAACATTACTCAAAGCGGCAGAAAACGGCAAACACGTGTCAGTACTATTTGAAGTCAAAGCACGATTTGATGAGGAAAATAACATTCGGGAAGCCAAAAAATTGCAAAAGGCGGGATGCTTTGTCATCTACGGGATTTCAAATGTGAAAACGCATACCAAGTTGCTTCTGATTGTCAAAAAAGATGATTCAGAAATTACCAGGTATGTGCATTTGGGTTCGGGTAATTACAACGAAGACACCGCCCGACTTTACACTGATATCGGATTATTGACGACCAATGAGATTTTGGCCAATGATGTATCCGAATTCTTCAATGTAATTACCGGTCACTCTGTTCCGAATACTTACAAAAATATCATTACCGCTCCTCGCGATATGAGAAATCAGTTGATCGAGTTCATTGAGGAAGAGGCTGAAAATGCACGAAAGGGTCTTCCTGCTGGTATTTTCATCAAGGTTAATTCGCTCGAAGACTCTGAAATTATTTATGCGCTCTACCGCGCTTCTCAATCAGGGGTTACAGTCAAATTAATCATCAGGGGTATCTGCTGTCTAAGACCTGGAAGAGTAGGGTTGAGCGAAAATATCGAAGTATTATCCTTGGTTGGAGATTTTCTGGAACATAGCCGTATTTACCATTTTCACAATAATGGTAATACTCGAACTTACGCAGGAAGCGCTGATATGATGGTGAGGAGTTTCGATAAAAGGCTGGAGTCACTCTTCAAGATTGAATCCCCTTTGCTTGAGAAGCAACTGATGAACATAATAGCCTTTAACCTCAAGGACAATGTTAATTCTTATGTGATGCAAGAGGATGGTAGCTACATTGCTAAGCATCCCGGTGAAAACGAACCAGAATTTAATGTGCACAAGGAGTTTTTTAACTTGAATGTAGAAGAAGTCGCGCAGGTTAAATTGGTATAAAAAGTGAAATTATTTAAAGAAATAAAAGCCTCTTAGATCCGTGTGGAATTCTAAGAGGCTTTTTAGTTTTTGGTTCAAAATATTCGGAAAATAAGGGAAATTTGCTTGCTGACAGGATTCCCTAAATTCAAATTAATTATTTCTTTTTGGCTGCAAAAACCAATACAACACCGATAGCTGCCACAACTCCTCCGGCATAAGTAGGCCAGCCAATTTCATTCTTTTTGTCAGCAGTTACTTGTATTGGACCGGCATCGATTACTTTTTCTTTTGTGATAAAATCAAAGCCAGGCACGAACAACATGATCAGTCCGACTACAATCAGGACAATTCCAAAGGTTTTCATTAGTGATGGGGGTTTGGGTTAGATGAGAAATAGAAAACTGAAGTTACGATCTAAAATGGAAAGAAAATGGGAATAACGAAAGTAGCTAAGATCCAAAAAAGAAGGTTGAGTGGAGTTCCAACTTTTAGGTAATCCGAAAACCTGTAATTTCCTGGCGTATAGATCATGGTGTTGGTTTGGTAGCCCATTGGTGTCATGAAACTTAAACTTGCCCCAAAAGTCACAGCCATCAAAAATGGTCGGGTGTCTACGTCAAGTCCTGCAGCAATACTTATGGCAATTGGTGCCAAAAGAGCTGCTGCCGCATTATTTGACATCACATTCGTCAATAGAAAAGTCAATCCGAAAATGGCGCTCAATACGATCTGCGGACCATAGGATCCAAAAAGGTCGACTACCCCTGCACCAATTAATTCTGCCCCTCCCGTTTTTTGTAGGGCAGAGCCCATGGACAAAACCCCAGCAAGCATGAAAATTACTTTCCAGTCGATTGCTTTATAAACTTCCTCCGGCCTAATCGATCGAAGAGTTACCATTACGATTGCCCCTGCTACAGCAGTCAGCGTGATCGGAAATACATTAAATGCGGCTAAACCAACTACTAATGCTAAGGTGGTCAGCGCGAGGATCACTTGGGTTTTATTTAGATTTTCTTCTTTTCTCGCAGAGATCAAAAGCAGATCTTCGGATTGATTGACTGATTGAATGGATTCTTCAGTAGATCTCAAAAGAAGAACATCACCGGCTTTTAGTGAAGTTTTAGATAGAAGCGTGTCAAAAAGACCCGCTCTGTGTCTAATTCCAATGACAAAAACCTGATCAAACAATTGCTTAAAGTTGATGGATTTGATGCTTTTGTTGATTAAAAATGAATGTGGAGTGATCAGGGCTTCGTATATTTTTTCCTCTTCATCTGTCACAGATTCTTCTTTCCAATCCAACTCTGCTTTGATTTCAACTCCTTTTAGCTTTTTGATCTTTTTGAGATTGTCCTGATTGGTGATTACGCGGATTACATCACCGGCAAGGACGGGAGTATTTGGGTACACCCTGATTTTATTTCCATTTTCGCGTACGATCTGAAGCGCTTTAACATTCCCATTTTTAAAAATTTTCTCGCTTGAAATAGTTTCCCGAAGTTTTTCATATTCCTCAGTGATGGAAATTTCAACCACATAATTCCCCAAATCCATTGTGTCAGAAAGGCCGGATTTTGATTCTCTTGTCGGGAGCAACCACTTGCCAATGGTTAACATGTATAATGTTCCTGCCCCTAAAAAAATCAGCCCCATCGCACTCATCTCAAAAACTCCAAATGCAGGAAGTCCCGCTTTTTCGGCAATTCCACTCACCAAAATGTTGGTGCTTGTCCCCAACAAGGTACAAATGCCGCCCATGAGCGCGCCAAAGGAAAGGGGCATCAACAATCTGGAAGGAGGGATTTTATTCTTTTGACAAATATGGATAACAGAAGGCATCAACAGTGCCACCACGGCGGTATCATTGATGATAGCAGAAAGTAATCCTGCACTAATCATTAAGCTTAGAATGAGCTTACTTTCACTTTTCTCCGCTTGATTGCTCAGGTAGTTGCTGAATTGGTTTAGAATTCCAGTTCGGAAAATGGCATTTGAAATCACAAACATGGCTGCTACTGTGATTGTTGCCGAATTGGAAAAACCCGCTAGCCCTTCTTCCAGATCCAGAATACCGAACAACATGAATAAAACCATCACTCCAATGGCGACAGTATCAATGGTAAATTTTTCTGTAAAAAATAGGATGATTGCTAATGAAATAATTCCAAAGACAATCCATACATCCTCGAGCATAATCTACATGGTAAGGTAATTTCCCTTTTTTAATTTCTTCTTAATTCTAAAATAGCTAAACAAACCCGTCACTAAAAAGGCAAAACTCAAACCAAAAGCCAAATACCCGAGCTGACTGATGTGAGCAAGTTTATTAACTTCAAAAAGGGCGGTCCCCGAAACCAAAAAATAAAGTGCTGTCCGAATGTAAGCAAGCAGCGTCCTTTCGTTGGCTAGCGAGGTCCGTTGGCGTGCGAGATAATCTCTGACTATTAGTTCCTGTTCAAAGTTTTTTTCCGTCATTCTATTCTTATTTTTGAAGTATGGGCGATAAAATCTAAACTTATGAAGAACGTATTTACAATTTTTCTTTTTTTTATCACAATTGGGCTTGCATCCGCACAAGATTCAGTCGGCATAGTCGAGGCAGATACAAGTTATTGGTTAAAATCAATCGAAGGAACATTTGCGCTTAATCAGGCTTCTTTTAGTGGCAACTGGACCGGAGGAGGTGTGAATTCTGTCGCTTTCAGTGCAGGATTGCTTGGTAGGGCAAATTATGCAAAAGGAAACTGGTCCTGGGACAACACGATTGATTTGCTCTACGGAGTTGTCAAAAACCAAGATCAGGACGAACGAAAGTCAAATGACCGGATCTTTTTGGATTCCAAAGTTGGCCTGAAAGCGTCCGAAAACTGGAATTATTTTCTTTCCGGAAATTTTCTCTCTCAATTTGCCCCGGGCTACACCTTCACAGATAATGAACGGACTTTGATTTCAAAGTTTGCCAATCCAGCCTTTCTGACGTTTGCTTTGGGTATTGAGTACAAGCCAAATGATGAGTTTAGTCTTAGACTATCTCCCTTTTCCCCACGATTCACATTTGTGACGGACAAGGAGCTATATTTAAATGTGCCTCAAAACTACGGAGTACCAATTGGTCAAACTGTCCGAACGGAATGGCTTGCTTTTAGCCTCATGGCTGATTGGAATAAGCAATTGTCTGAAAACATATCTCTCAAAGCCCGCTATCAGATGTATGCCAACTATGAGACGCTTGCCTTTGATGCGATAGACCATCGCTTGGATTTGATTTTGGCAGCAAAAGTATCGAATGCCATCAGTGTAACTTTGACCGCTCTTGCCATATATGATTTGGATCAGGACGAAAAAGTCCAATTTAGCCAGGGGCTGGGTATTGGATTAGTCTATAAACGAGGAAATTTTCCAGACGGAAAATAAAAAAAATACAAATTATTCTTCTGGATTTTGATTTAAAGGGATTTGTATTATTTTTGAATTCATTGTGGTAGTTAAATAATAGTTGGTTTAGTTTTCAAATAAAGGGCAGGAGATATTCTCCTGCTTTTTTGTTGCCCCACCACGGAATAATGCTATTTTTTCAAAAATCAAGGTATAGAATCCAAGATTTTCATTTCGAAGAGAAGTAACGCTCATTTCTAGGGCTTTGTTAGAGAATGAAAAATTCCGGTAAGGGAAGACACTCAGCGAAGCAATGAGCTTTTTCTTAAAGAGAAAATCCAGATTAAAATTTAGCATAAAAA
>CAYTXN010000119.1:0-1183 GCA_964441195.1 uncultured Limnohabitans sp. | reverse complement strand
AGAAACTCGCATTCCACAGTCTTTTCACCAATTAAAAAAATAAGATCTGCCAGAATTTGAATGAGAATAAAAAAGCCCTCACAAATATGAGGGCTTTATAGATTAAGCAATGATCGTTGCTTTTTGAAGTTCAGTTGCCAATTTATGAAGGGTGTTTTCTATTTTTTTGGCTTGATCCAATGATGGGTTTTTAGAACCGGATACATATTGTCTCAGTAGGCCTGGATTCATTCCGGCGTGTTCAGCTACATTGGAGATTTTTAGAAAGTCAAATCGCTGGAAGAGTGCAGATACATCGAATAGATGATCGAATTGCACGGATTCTGGATTTACTTCTTCAAATTCCCATAGGAGGTTTTTCATTTTTTGTTCGAGTTCGGAGATATTTTCGGCAAAATCTGTGATCAGATTTCCGTTATATTCCACTCGTCCCCAAAATTTTCTATCATCGCCTCTTTCGACGGTAAGGGGGATTTTTGTCATTTCCATATCTGTTGTCCCGTTTAGCTTAAGTTCAATTGATCTTCAAATTTTACTAGGTTTTTTCTTTCAATTTTTTTGATTTAAAAGTGGACTGATAGTTTTTATTTATTTCCTAAGAAGGAAGAGGCTATTTAAGCCCTGCCTGTTTCAGAATGGAATTTAAAGTTCCTGGCGGTATGTCCCCGCCATGGATAGGGACGGTTACTTTTCCCGACTTTTCCGGGTGTATGAGCTGTTGATGGCTCCCTTTCTGATTTTTAATTAACCAGCCATCCTCATGAAGTAACTTCAGCAACTCTTAAGTCTTCATGAATTAAAAGTAGCAATAATGTTACCAATAATCAAAAAAAAGTATCAAAAAAGCTACTATTTTAGGACTGTAAAATTGCTGCAAAATAAAATCCAGATTAAAATTTAGCATAAAAAAAGCCCAGACTTGCGTCTGAGCTTTGTACACTCGGAAGGATTCGAACCCTCAACCCTCGGAGCCGAAATCCGATATTCTATCCAGTTGAACTACGGACGCTTATCCAATATAAGCAGATCAGGCAGAGATCGCTGCCCTGACCTTTTCCGCAGCTTCTTTCAGTGTGATTGCTGAAGAAACTTTCAAACCGGATTCATCTATGATTTTTGCACCTTCTTCGGCATTTGTTCCTTGGAGTCGCACAATAATAGGGACCCGAATGTCTCCGATAGA
>CAYTXN010000118.1:0-9295 GCA_964441195.1 uncultured Limnohabitans sp. | reverse complement strand
GGATGGTCCAGCCTTTTTCATTCAGGAATACTACTTCCCCAAAGTTTTTATTTCCCTCTGCATCGATCAACACGTCTTTTGCCAAATGAACGCCACCTCCATGAATGAGGATTTCCTTTCGCTCGTGATTAATATCCACAACTGGAACTGCCAAACAGACTGAAATATCTTCTTTTGTGCAGCTTCCAAGTTCAGCCTGCATCAGGTCAAAAAAGACAAAGTTTCCCGGTCCTAGCTCATCGATATCCCCAAAATCCTCCGTTACAGCACATCCAGGCGTATCTCCAACTCGGGTGACCAAGTTGGGAAACTCGCTTTGGTATTTCATTTTTAGCATGTGAAGTGCTTTTCGACTTTGGTCATAAATACCAGCCTTGTCGGGTGTATAATAGGTATGTCCGGGATGTAGATAAAAACCTTTGAATTTCAATTTGTCAGAAGCAGCAGCGATTCGCATGATTTCCTCCATCGTTCCAAAATCAGAAATGTGCACGCCTGTTCTTCCATAGCCTGCGTCGATTTCGATAAAAAAACCAACCTCATGTACCAGTTCATCCGCTAGTTTTTGAGCGGTGAAAGGATTAACAATTTGGACTGAAAGCGATTGGTTGGCAGCCAGATAATTCAAGCGAGGGATTTCAAGTATATTGAAAGGAAAGGCGATGTGGATGTTTTCCCAATCTTGTCCACAGAGGTATTCCGCGAGTTTGATAGAGGAAGCGGTCACTTCTTTGATCCCATATTCTTTTGCCCAATTTCCTATTTCATGAGATTGAGCAGTTTTCCAATGAGGCACGAGTTTCTTGCCATTTCGGGCAGCTTTATCAGCCATCCGTTTGATGTTGGCTCGGGTGATTTGCTCGTTGATTAATAGGGTAGGAGAACTGATTTGCTTGAGGTAAGACATGTTATAAATTAAGGTTTACTCGGATCTTTTGATGGAAGGAGTTTTGTTATTTTTTTTTGAAAGTAGAAAAGGAAATACGAAAAATGAAATTCAAAAGCATAAGTGCCCAGAATTTGAAATTTTTGAAAGCCTTGCTGCAATTTCGATACTAAAAAAATCAGCCTACTTATTCAAACCTGATATTTATCATTAAAATTCGTGATTTCTCTGATGGGTTTTTGATTGAACTCTCTCCAATTTATGTTCGAAATTTAATGTATGAATTACATCGATAAACTGGATAGCGGATTTTTGAGAGAAGTGGGAGATATCGCCCGCTTCACAGGACGTTTTTTCCGCGAAGTAAGCAAACCCAAACAAGAATGGGAGGAGTTTGTCAACCAATGCTATTGGATTGGTTATAAGACATTTACTCTTGTTGGGATCACAGGATTTATCATGGGTTTGGTATTGACCATACAATCCCGACCGACACTCTTGGAGTTTGGAGCAGTTTCTATGCTGCCTTCCATGGTGTCCGTTTCTCTAGTTAGGGAAATAGCCCCTGTCATCACAGCATTGATTTGTGCAGGAAAAATCGGATCTGGAATTGGTGCAGAATTAGGTTCTATGCGGGTGACCGAGCAGATTGATGCGATGGAAGTCTCCGGCACCAATCCCTTTAAATATTTGGTAGTCACTAGAGTGCTCGCTTCCACACTGATGGTTCCGCTGCTTTCTTGTCTCGCGATTGCCATTTCGCTATATGGCGGATACTTGGGGGTAAATATTCGGGGAAATGTAAGTTGGTCTCTGTTCTGGTCTCAAGCCTTTGGAATACTTAATTATGGGGATTTTATTCCATCACTGCTGAAAACCTTCTTTTTCGGATTTGCAATAGGAATCGTCGGATGTTATAAAGGATACAATTCCCAAAAAGGAACTGAAGGTGTGGGGAGATCGGCTACTACTGCGGTGATTGTAGCTTCTCTTGTTGTATTTATTATCGACTTGATTGCTGTTCAGGTTACGGATATTTTAGGATTAACCTGAGGCTATGGAAAAGCAAAAGCTAGTGGTTGAAGTGAAGCATCTAAATAAATCTTTTGGATCCAATCATGTCTTGAAAGAATTTTCCATGGATGTGGTTTCGGGTGAAAACCTTGTAATCTTAGGGAAATCAGGCAGTGGTAAATCAGTGCTTATCAAATGTATCATTAATCTGATCATTCCCGATTCCGGAGAAATCATTGTGTTGGGTCAGGATATCAGTCAATTGGATCAGGATCAAATGGATATGTTGAGAGAGGATATTGGTTTTCTGTTTCAAAGCAATGCGCTTTATGATTCCATGACTGTGAAGCAAAACTTGGAGTTTCCGCTTAGAAGACATTGGTCAAAAGAAGAACGCTCGCTGCATGCAGAATCGGCAGTTTTGGAAGCATTGGAGGATGTTGGTTTGTCTCATACAATTAATATGATGCCGGCCGAACTCTCCGGAGGAATGCGAAAGCGGATTGCCTTAGCCAGAACTTTGATACTCAAACCTAAAGTAATCCTGTATGATGAGCCAACTACAGGTCTTGACCCGATCACTGCCAGAGAAATCAGTCAATTGATGCTCAAAGTCCAAGAGAAATATCAGGCCACAGCAATCATTATTTCTCATGATATGAACTGTATTCGTATGACTTCAGATCGGGTGATCATGTTGATTGATGGAAAAAATTACATTTCAGATACTTATGAAAATTTACAGCTTGTCTCTGATCCAAAAGTCAGGGAGTTTTTTGAATGACTATGAACAACGATAAAACATTATCCAATACCAAATTGGGGATTTTGGTCATCGCCGGATCTCTGTTTTTGGTTTTTTCCTTGTATATGATTGGGAAAAATCAAAACATCTTTGGTTCATCCATTCTTGTGACTGCCCAAATTGATCATGTCAATGGATTGGTTCCCGGAAATAATGTCCGCTTTCAGGGATTGGAAGTAGGCACCGTCAAATCTTTGCAGATGGAAAATGATTCAACCATTGTTTTGTCGATGTTGATCCGGAAGTCCATGAAGTCATTTATCAAGAAGAATTCTAAAATCACCATCAATACCGATGGGTTGATGGGAAATAAAATAGTCCAAATCCATCCACAACCTGGAGAGTCCGAGACTATTGAAGAAGGGGATGTTTTGTTTGCATTAAAGCAAGTTGGAACTGAGGAAATGCTGGAAAAACTAAGTTCAACTGGAGAATATCTGGAGCTTACCCTAATCAATTTGGCTGAGATTACTCAGAAACTAAATGAAAGTGAGGCGATTTGGCAAACTTTAGCTGATCCAGATTTAGCGATGGATCTGAAGGGAGCAATTAAGGAAATGCATTCTGCAGGACAAAGCGCCTCAGCCATGGCCAAATCCGGCAGAGACTTAATGAAAACCTTGGAGACTGGCGATGGGATTGTCAATAGTCTCTTTACAGACAGTCTGATGAATCAAAATCTTCAGGAATCACTTGAAAAGTTGAATCAAACCAGTGCTGATGCTGCCAAAGTGATGGAGGGTATGAAAACCATGTTGGAAAATATGGAGCAAGGTAAGGGTACGGCTGGATTGATTTTGTCTGATCCTTCTTTCAGGAATCAGCTGGTTCGCACCATGGAAAATGTTGAGCAAAGTACTGCCAACCTAAATCAGAACATGGAAGCCTTAAAGTCAAATTTCTTATTCAGAGGCTACTACAGAAAACAGGAAAAAGCTGCAGCAAAAGCAGAAAAAGAGTTGATTGAGAATTAATCAGAATAGAATTTGATTTTCTTCTGAAAGGCTTATTTAAGGCGGTTGACCTAATTTTTAACTGGTTTAAAATCTAAGTAAAATCAAAATCCTCAGCATAAAGTATCCTGAATCCGAAAATTGTAAAGTGAGAATTTCTCCTTTCCCTCAAATTCCTGAGCTGGATACTCAGAAGCCCGTCATTTCTGTTAATTTTGTCTCCCGATAAAAAGAGCCATTTTTGGCCCTTGAACAAGAATTAAAACAATCTGCACCTCAGATCTTCCATGGAAGCAAAGAAAATACGAAGTACCTTCATTGAGTTTTTTCAATCCAAACAGCATCAGTACGTTCCCTCATCCCCTATAGTGGTCAAAAATGACCCCACCCTGATGTTTACCAACGCCGGAATGAATCAGTTTAAAGATGCATTTCTCGGCAACGAAATCGCCAAATTTTCCCGCGTCGCCAATTCTCAGAAATGCCTTCGTGTAAGCGGAAAGCATAATGACCTGGAAGAGGTTGGGGTAGATACCTACCACCATACCATGTTTGAGATGCTGGGCAATTGGTCTTTTGGAGATTACTTCAAGAAAGAGGCGATTGAGTGGGCTTGGGAGCTTTTGACCGAGGTTTACAAACTTCCAAAAGATCGGTTATACGTTTCTGTGTTTCAGGGAGACGAAGGAGACAAGCTTGATAAAGACTTTGAAGCAGCCGAACTCTGGAGCAAAATCGTGCCTGAAGACCGAATAATCCTTGGCTCAAAGAAAGACAACTTCTGGGAAATGGGCGATACAGGACCCTGTGGGCCTTGTTCGGAAATACACGTTGATCTTAGATCTGATTCGGAAAGAGCACATTTCCCCGGTAGAGATTTGGTAAATAACGACCATCCTCAAGTCATTGAGATCTGGAATTTGGTTTTCATGCAGTTTAACCGACTGGCTGATGGAAGTCTGAAAGAGCTTCCTGCAAAGCATGTCGACACGGGAATGGGCTTTGAGCGCTTGGTACGAGCGATTCAGATGAAATCGTCAAATTATGACACGGATTTGTTTACCCCGTTTTTGGATGCGATTTCAAAGAAATCCGGCAAGATTTATGGTCGTGATGAGCAGACAGACATTGCATTTCGTGTCATTGTGGATCACATCCGCGCGATTTCTTTTACCATTGCCGATGGACAGATTCCTTCTAATAACAAAGCCGGTTATGTGATTCGTAGAATTCTTCGAAGAGCGGTACGTTATGGCTACACCTTTTTGGGATTGCAGCAACCGTTTTTGCATGAATTGACACCGCTGATTGCCGAATACTTTGGAGACATTTTCCCGGAGGTAAGACAGCAACAGGAATTCATATCCAAAGTAATTTTTGAAGAGGAAACTTCCTTCTTGAGAACTTTGGATAATGGCCTGAAAATGCTGGAATCCATCAAATCAGATTTGAGTGCAAAAGGGGAAACTGTCATATCTGGCAAGATTGCCTTCGAGCTCTATGATACCTTTGGTTTTCCTTTGGATTTGACTTCCCTGATTGCAAGAGAAAATGGTTTCTCCGTGGATGAGAAAGGCTTTGCTGAAGAAATGGAAAAGCAAAAGACCCGTTCTCGCGCTGCTTCAGAACAGGAAACAGGTGATTGGGTCTTGGTTCATGAAGATACAGGTGTGGAATTTATTGGATATGACTTTACTGAGTCCTATTCACACATCATCAAGCACCGGACGATTACAGATAAGAAAGGCGATCGATTCCAATTGGTGCTTGACAAAACACCATTCTATGCAGAGAGTGGTGGGCAAGTTGGCGATACAGGTTGGTTGATTTCTGAGACTGAAAAGATCCGAGTGCTCGACACCAAAAAGGAAAATGACTTGATCGTTCACTTTGTGGAAAAATTACCAACTCATCCTGAAGTAAGGTTTTCATCGGAAGTGGATCAGGAAAAGCGAAATCTGACTATGAATAATCATTCTGCTACGCACTTGCTCCAATCGGCACTGAAGGAAGTGTTGGGTGATCATATTCAGCAACGAGGATCCTTGGTAAATGAGAATTTATTGCGATTTGACTTCTCTCACTTTGGAAAAATGAGTGATGAAGAAATTGCCAAAGTAGAGGATATAGTAAATGGTAAAGTGCGTGAAAATATCCCACTCATCGAGCAGCGAAATGTGCCAATCGAAGAGGCGAAGACTATGGGGGCAACCGCACTTTTTGGTGAAAAATACGGGGACTTTGTGCGTGTAATCACATTCGATAAAAATTTCTCTGTGGAACTTTGCGGTGGCACGCACGTTCCTTCTACGAGTCAGATTGGACTCTTTAAAATCACTTCGGAAGGTTCAATTTCTGCAGGTGTCCGAAGAATTGAAGCGATCACTTCCAAGTCCGCTGAATCTTATTTGCGAGAGCAGGAGGTTTTGGTAAGAGAAATTCAGGATTTATTGAAGAATCCAAAAGATGTCAAGAAGGCCATTGAAGCTTTGCTTCAGGAGAGAAATGACCTGAGAAAAGAGATTGAATCGCTTCATTTGGAGAAGGCTTCTGGCGTGAAAACTGAGCTTTTGAAGCAATTTGTGGAGAAAGACGGAGTCAATACCTTGATCGCTCAGGTAGAATTACCCAACGCGGATTCCTTGAAGAAACTTGCATACGAGCTCAAAAATGAGATATCCAATGCATTGATCATCCTTGCTGCAAAAATTGAGGATAAGCCACAGGTAGCTGTAATTTTGGAAGATTCGCTAATTGCCTCCAAAGGTTTGAATGCAGGTCAGATTGTTCGTGAATTGGCGAAAGAAATCCAAGGTGGAGGAGGAGGTCAACCTTTCTTTGCAACCGCAGGTGGAAAAGATCTCGCAGGTCTTGAAAGAGTTGTGGCCAAGGCTAAAGAAATGTTTTTATAATCGCTGATATACAGAAAAATGCTAAGCGAAGAACTCAGGAATAAATATCAGTTGGTAATTGGACTGGAAGTCCATGCGCAATTGCTGACCGAGAGTAAAATGTATTCCTCAGATTCCAACGAGTACGGAAATTTGCCCAATACGCTGATTTCAGTAGTTACTTTGGGGCATCCAGGAACTTTACCAAAAGTGAACAAAAAAGCTGTCGAATATGCCATTAGAATGGGTTTGGCTTGCAATTGTGAGATTACCAGACATAATGTTTTTTCCAGAAAGAACTACTTCTATCCTGATCTCCCAAAAGGATATCAAATCACCCAGGACAAAGGCCCAATTTGCGTAGGCGGAAATGTACCGATAGAATTGGCTGACGGAACCGAAAAGTTGGTTAAGCTCAATCGAATCCATTTAGAAGAAGATGCGGGAAAATCCATTCACTTGGCGGGCGAAACAGACACCTTGGTTGATTTTAATCGAGCAGGCACACCGCTGATAGAAATTGTAACAGAACCTGATTTGAGGACTTCTGAGGAAGCTTATGTTTTTCTCGCAGAGATCAAGAAACTGGTCAAATACCTTGGAGTTTGCGATGCTAATATGGAAGAAGGTTCCCTTCGCTGCGATGCAAACGTGTCTGTGATGCAAAAGGGGGCATCGGAATACGGCAAAAAAGTCGAAGTGAAAAACATGAACTCCTTCCGTAATGTGGCCCGGGCCATCGAACACGAACACGAACGAATAATTAATTTACTCGAAGCAGGAGAGGAGATTATTTCAGAGACAAGAACTTTCGATGCGGCGGCTGGAACCACAGCCAGTATGCGAACCAAAGAGGATTTGAACGATTACCGCTATTTTCCAGAGCCTGATTTGAGTCCGGTAGTGATATCTGAAGAGTGGCTCAATTCTGTAAGATCAACCATGCCGGCATTACCTCGAGCGCTTTACAGAAAGTTTGTAGATGTTTATGGATTACCTGCATATGATGCTGCTTTTCTAAGTGAAGAAAAAGAAATAGCAGGCTGGTTTGACGCGCTTTGTTCTAAAATAAACAATTACAAGGCTGCTTCGAATTGGATGATGGGTCCAGTGAAGACTTATCTAAATGAAATGGGGCATGAAATTGGCAAATTTCCAATTAATCAAGAAATTATGTCCGAGCTGATCGGAATAGTTGAAGAGGGGAAAGTGTCTTTCACAGCCGCATCTCAAAATATTTTTCCAGAATTGCTGAAAGCAACGGGAGAGACTTCAATTGAAATTGCGCAGCGTTTGAATCTGATTCAAGAAAGTGATGAAGGCTCGTTGAAACCCATTGTGGAGGCTGTTTTGGCTGAAAATAGTGCAAAAGTTGCAGAATACCGTTCCGGAAAAAAAGGCTTGATGGGCATGTTTATGGGACAAGTAATGAAGAAATCTAATGGAAAAGCTGACCCAAAAGTTGCAACCAAGATTTTGACTGAATTATTAAAAAATTAACCTTATGCAATACAAGATGATAGGAGTATGGATACTAGCCGCAGTGGCATTTTTCTCCTGTGGAGGAAAAGAATCTGCTACCGAGGGAATGGTTCAGGTTTCAGGGAAAATTGAAAATGCTCCGGAGGGAATCATTGTCCTTTCACAGTTTACAGACAGCCGTCCTAAAGTTTTGGATACTTTGGAAGTGAACGGTTCCGGTGAATTTTCCTATGACTTAGCAGTGGAAACACCGACGTTTTACGAGCTGAACCTTTATGGAAAGGCAGTTCGTCTCGCTTTATATGAAGAAGATGTAGAATTAAACTACAACTTTTCTGATCCCTCAAGCCTTACTATCGAAGGGTCTAAGGACACTAAAGAGATGCTGAAAATTGAGAAGTTGATGGAAACTTATCAGGCAGATGTGAATAGACTGAATGAGGCGTATTATGAAGCGATGAGCAAAAATGATACGGAGGCGATCAAGAAAATCCAGTCAGATGCAATGATGTTAGAAACCAACCAATCTGAACGAGTGAAAGAAATGATCACCAGTATGGGTGATTCATTCGCTCCGTTAGCCGCGGTCGGATTACTGAATCCAAAAACCGATTTCCCATTCATCGATGATCTTGTCGTAAGATTAAATGAGAAATACCCTGGCACAGTGGCTATTCTTCAGATGAAGCAACAGTTGGATGAGATGCGCGCTCTATCTGTGGGACAGCCGGCTCCCGAGATTGAATTGCCAAATCCAAATGGAGAACTGGTAAAGCTATCCGACCTTCGTGGAAAATATGTTTTGATTGATTTCTGGGCTGCTTGGTGCAAACCTTGCCGACAGGAAAATCCTAATGTAGTCAGACTTTATAATCAGTATAAAGACAAAGGATTTGAGGTATTTGGTGTATCATTAGACCGGACCAAAGCTGATTGGGTAAAAGCAATAGCCGATGATCAACTTACATGGACTCAGGTTTCTGACCTAAAATATTTCAATTCAGCAGCTGCGGAGCTTTACCAGATTCAGGCTATTCCTGCAACTTATATGGTTGACCCCGATGGGAAAATCATCGCCAAAGATCTCAGAGGACCAAGTTTGGAAAACAAGCTAGCAGAGCTGTTCGACTAACGATCACTAAGAAGAAATTAAAAAGCCTTCCGGAATTTATCCGGAAGGCTTTTTTTGTTCAAAATAGGGGGAAAAATAAAAGGAAGGAGGCAAAAATACCAAACAGTCCTTCCTTTAAAAATCGTGTCTCTT
>CAYTXN010000117.1:0-9316 GCA_964441195.1 uncultured Limnohabitans sp. | reverse complement strand
ATAAGGAATGTTTTAAATTCCTTTGGCAGAATTAATAATTTACAATAACTTTGCACTCCAATTCGGAATAGGGGAACGTAAAGAATTTTATTTAAAAACGAGATATGGCAAATCACAAATCAGCTCTGAAAAGAATTCGTGCCAACGAAGCGAAGCGTTTGAGAAATAGATATCAGGCTAAGACCACTAGAACTTTCATCAAAAGATTGAAAGCTGCAACCGATAAGGTTGAGGCGATGGAGCTTTATAAGAAAGTGTCTTCTATGTTGGACAAGCTGGCTAAGAAAAATGTCATTCACAAAAACAACGCTAGTAACAAGAAATCAAGATTAGCCAAATTCGTTAGCGCGATCGGTTAATTTCTTTAAGACTACCATTCTAAAACCCTGTCAAAAGCAGGGTTTTTTTTATGCCTTTTTCTGATTAGTTTTAGTTACACTTTTTTCCAAAGCTTTTTAAAGAACTGCTTATGAGTCAGCCGACTTCAATTAAAATATCCGAGCTCGCAGAGGAAGATCGTCCCAGAGAAAAACTACTTCTAAAAGGCAAGTCTTCACTTTCGGATGCAGAATTAATCGCGATATTGATCGGTTCAGGTACACCTACGGTCAGTGCGGTGGATTTGTCTCGGATGATTCTTAGAGATGTCAGTTACGATTTGGCTTCCTTGGCAAGAATGTCTGTAAAAGATTTGATGAAATTCAAGGGAATCGGTGAGGCAAAAGCTATTTCTATCGTCGCAGCTTTGGAACTTGGACGTCGGCGCAAGGAACAGGAACCTCAGGTTAGGCTGAAAATCACGAGCTCCCGGGATATCTATGATCTGATGAAGCCGGATCTCTATGATGAGATAATTGAGCATTTTTACCTGATTTTGCTTTCCAGATCAAACTATGTGATCAAAAAGCAACTCGTCAGCCAGGGAGGAACTGCTGGAACTGTCGTCGATCCCAAAATCGTTTTTAAAATCGCTCTCGAGCAAATGGCTCAGTCCATTATTTTGGTACATAATCATCCTAGCGGCAATCTGAGTCCTTCAGAACAAGACAAAAGACTGACCGAAAGATTGGTTAAAATCGGTCGGGATTTGGATTTACCCATTTTAGATCATTTAATATTTGGAGATCGTGGCTATTTTAGCTTCGCCGATGAAGGTGTACTATAAATGAAGGCTAGTTATATTTTACTTATTGCTGTTGGTTTAGTGGTCATTGCTGCTGTGGCCTACATGTTTACCGCTGCGGAAAGCCCGGAGGCTTATGTAGAGAAGATCGAAAAAGAGCGGGAGCGTCAATTTAAGTTTATCCGGTTTAATATCGAATCACCCTTGACCGAAGAACAAAAGCGAACTTTCACCAAGCTCACTTTTTACGAAATTGATCCTTCCTACAAGGTCAAAGCGCGATTAATTCCTATTGAGAACAAAAAGGTTCGGGAAGTGCCATTGACCGATGGCTCAAAACAACGCTACATCGAGCACTCATTCGCAGAGTTCGAATTGGGAGGAAAGACGAACAAACTTCTGTTGCTTCAAGCTATGGACGAAGCAGACAAGCGGAACTTCTTCTTGGCTTTTGCAGATGCTACAAGCGCCGGTGAAACTTATGGAGGGGGACGTTATCTCAATGTTCGTCAGGATGGGAAAACAAGCATCACGCTGGACTTTAACCTTGCTTACAATCCCTATTGTGCCTACAATCCCGACTATGCCTGCCCAATCCCTCCAAAGGAAAATCTTTTGGAGATCGCTTTGGAAGCTGGGGAGAAAAATTACAAAGAATAAGAAAGCCCCAAGCAATTCTTATAAATTTGCCATTCAGTTATACAAAAGGTGCAAAAGCACCTTTTTTGTTGATGTTCAGGATCAGATACCTGCAATTAGATATTTATGAAAATCTCGATTAACCGCCTTAAAAAATACATTGCCCTCACAGAAAGTCCTGAAGAAACCGCTGCACTCCTGACCCGATCAGGTCTGGAAGTGGAAGGAGTGGAGGAGTTTGTTTCGCTTCCCGGCGGACTGGAAGGAATAGTGATCGGGGAGGTTTTGACCTGCGAAAAGCACCCTGATGCCGACAAACTTAGACTTACGACGGTGGATATCGGAACTGGTACACCTTCTCAGATTGTCTGTGGTGCGCCAAATGTGGCCAAAGGTCAAAAGGTCGTGGTTGCAACGGTTGGAGCGAAATTATATCCAACCACAGGTGAGCCTTTCGAGATCAAAAAAGCCAAAATCCGCGGACAAGCTTCTGAAGGAATGATCTGTGCTGAAGACGAAATCGGACTTGGGACTTCCCATGCGGGTATTATGATTTTGGATACCGATCTTCCTAACGGAACTCCTGCATCGGAGTATTTCGAAGTTTCGCAGGATCAGGTGTTGGAGATTGGTTTGACTCCAAATCGAGCTGATGCAGCTTCGCATTTAGGTGTGGCGAGAGATTTAAAAGCATTACTTGGAAGACCAATTTGTCTTCCGGAGGAAAAGGAATTTTCGGTAGAAAAATCCGGCCCTGCCATCTCAGTTGAAGTCCAAAATCCATCTGACTGTCCTCGCTATGCAGGTGTGGTCATGACTGATTTAAAAGTTGGACCTAGCCCACAATGGCTTCAGAACTTCCTGAGATCACTTGATCTTGAGCCGATCAATAATATTGTTGATATCACCAATTTCATTCTTCACGATTTGGGTCAACCGCTTCATGCCTTTGATGCAAATAAAATTTCTGAGGGTAAAATCATCGTCGGAAAGCTTCCAAAAGGAACTCCCTTTGTGACCTTGGATGAAAAAGAGCGGAAACTTTCCGGGGAAGAATTGATGATCTGCGATCCTCAGGGAGGACTTTGCATCGCGGGTGTTTTTGGAGGAAATCATTCAGGAGTAAGTGATCAGACAACTTCTATTTTCTTGGAGTCCGCTTATTTCTCTCCGGATGTAATTCGAAAAGGATCGCAATTCCATGGCTTGAAAACTGACGCATCGTTCCGATTTGAAAGAGGAACTGATCCTAATATGCCCGTTTATGCCTTGAAAGCTGCGGTGAAATTGCTTCAGGAAATCGCCGGAGGAAAAGTCGCATCAGAAATCATTGATCACTATCCCGTTTCTGCAGAGGATTTTGTAATTGAGGTGAGCTACGGTCATATCAATCGACTGATTGGAAAGAAAATCGCGTCTTCCGAAGTTAAATCCATTCTAGAAAGCCTGGATATCAAGGTTGAAAATGAAACCGAAGAAGGCTTTACCGCAATCGTGAAGCCTTATCGAGTGGATGTCACTCGTGAGGCTGATATCATCGAGGAAGTCTTGAGAATTCACGGATTTCATCAAGTGGAGCTGTCTGAGAATCTTCGAACAGATTATCTCGCAGAGCACCCTGTCAAAGATCTAAACAAGCTTCAGTACCGAATGACTGAAATGCTAGCCGGTCAGGGTTACTTCGAATTGATTACAAATAGCTTGACCAAGCCAGTATATGCAGAGAAATCAGGCTTTTTGGATTCTGGATTAAATGTGGAGATTTTCAACAAACTCAGTGAAGATCTTGGCGTGATGAGACAGACTTTGCTTTTCAGTGGTTTAGAAGTTTTGGCACATAATATCAACCGAAGACAAACTGATCTGAAGTGTTTTGAATTTGGGACGATGTACCAAAAAACTGCTGATGGCTACAAAGAAGGAAGGCGTTTAGCAATTTTCCATTCTGGTAACCGTTCTTCTGAAAGTTGGATCGAATCTGAGAAACCTTTTGGATTTTCTGACATTTTCATGACAGTTGAGCGGATTTTGGAAAGATTGAATATTGAGATAGGGCAGGTCTCTATGATCGAATCAGCACCTTTCAGTTATGGATTGACTTTGAAATTGGGCGAAAAAGTACTCGGCTCAGTTGGTTTGGTAGATGAAAAAATCCTCAAACTTGCGGAGGTCCGTCAGGAAGTTTGGTTTGCAGAACTAGATTGGGATCTTTTGACCAAAAAAGCATCCGGCCTGAAGAAGTTTCAAGAAATCTCTAAGTTCCCAGAAGTTCGGAGAGATCTTTCATTAGTGATTGAAAAGGCTGTGACTTACGACCAAGTTAAAGCTGTGGCAGAAAAAGCTGGAGGAAAAATGTTGAGAAGGATAGGCGTCTTTGATGTCTATCAGGGAGATAAGATTGATTCTGGGAAAAAAGCCTATGCCTTGAGTTTTTACCTGCAGGATCAGGAAAATACATTGACCGATAAGGTAATTGAGAAAACTATGAGTAAATTGATTCAAGCCTTTCAGGATCAGGTGGGGGCCATCATCAGAAGCTAAAAATGATTCACGAAGAACTGCAAAAATTAGAAAAATTGGCCGTACTGGTCAGTAAGAAACTTGAATCGGTGACCGCTGAGAATGAGCAACTAAAGGCTCAATTAGCTCAGTTAGAGTCTGGAATTCAGGAAAAGGAGCAGGAAATTCATCATTTTAAAAATAAGATTAAAATTAGTAACATTGTGGACAACCGACCGGTGAATCCAGAGGATGCCACCGAAATGAGTGACTTAATCAATAATTATATACAAGAAATCGATCATTTGATCACATACCTTTCCGAATGATATGGAGACGCTGGCCATCAGAGTGAAAATCGGAGAAAGGGAATATCCCATGCGCGTCAAGCCTGAAGACGAGGCCAAAATTAGACATGCGGGGAAGTTGATTAATGAAAAATTGAGGAAATATAAAGCCGAATTTGGTTTGGATGATTTTCAGGATTTGCTTGCTATGGTCGCATTTGACTGCATGGTAGAGTCTTTGGAAACCAATGAGGTCAATGCTGAAGACAGTGAACACGTTCGCAAAAGTCTTTCCCATATTTCAGCTTTGCTTAGCAAAGCTGTTTGATTATTGATATCCACTTGTTTCTGGGATTTTCGGAGCCGGAGAGGTAGTTTAACTATATAAATACCTATGGCAGACGTACTATTTATCATCCTCGCCGCACTGGCAGGACTAGGTGGAGGTGCCGCTTTGGCGGGATTTTTCATCAAAAATAAAAATGCAAAGTTGGAGGAAGAGACCCGTGAAAAGGTCAAATCCATGCTTCGGGAGGCTGAAATCACAGCAGAATCGATGAAGAAAGACAGGATTCTCGAAGCGAAAGAGAAGTATCTGAAATTGAAGTCGGAGTTTGATGAGGAGATGAACAATAAAAAGAGCATCATCATCACCAACGAAAACAAGGTTAAGCAGCTTCAAAGTCAAGTTTCCAAAGAGCAAGAAGCGCTCAAGCGAAAAGAGGCTGAACTCGATAGCAAAAAGGAAAACTTGAATGCTCAGATCCATTCGGTTCAGGTCAAAAAAGAAGAACTTGATCGAGTAACCAATCAGCGAATCGCAGACCTGGAAAAAGTCGCAGGGCTAACCAGAGAAGAAGCAAAAGATCAGATCATCACCATGCTAACCGAGGAAGCACAGTCTAAAGCTTCTTCCCAAATCAAAGACATCCTCGATGAGGCAAAGTTGACGGCTACCAAGCAAGCAAAAAAGATTGTTTTGGATACCATTCAGCGTACAGCCACCGAGCATGCCGTGGAAAACTGCGTGTCCGTGTTCAACATCGAAAGTGACGACATCAAAGGTAAAATCATCGGTCGTGAAGGAAGAAATATTCGTGCGTTGGAAGCGGCAACCGGAGTCGAGATCGTCGTAGATGATACTCCCGAAGCAATCATTATTTCCGGGTTTGATCCGGTACGAAGAGAGATCGCAAGACTTTCCCTTCACCGATTAGTTCAAGATGGAAGAATCCACCCTGCACGAATCGAAGAGGTAGTAGCCAAGACAGAGAAAAACATCGAAGAAGAAATCGTCGAAATCGGCGAGCGAACTTGTATTGATTTGGGAATCCATGGCCTACATCCGGAATTGATCCGAATGGTGGGACGTATGAGATTCCGTTCTTCTTATGGACAAAATCTCTTACAGCACTCCAGAGAAGTTGCAAAATTATCCGCAACTATGGCTGCTGAAATGGGATTAAATGCCAAGCTGGCCAAGCGTGCCGGTTTGCTTCACGATATCGGAAAAGTTTGGCCTGAAGAGCAAGAGCTTCCACACGCAGTTTTGGGTATGGAGCTTGCAAAACGATACAAGGAGCATCCTGAAATTTGCAATGCCATCGGAGCTCACCACGATGAAATCGAAATGACTTCAATGATCTCTCCGATTGTCCAGGCATGTGATGCAATATCAGGCTCAAGACCGGGTGCAAGACGTGAAATCATGGATAGTTACATCAAGCGTCTGAAAGAGCTTGAAGAGCTTGCTTTGGCTTTTGACGGAGTAAACAAATGCTTCGCAATGCAAGCAGGTCGTGAACTTCGGATTTTGGTTGACGCAGATAATGTAGATGATCAAACTGCCGGAAAGCTTTCCTTCGATATTTCCCAAAAGATCGAAAAAGAGATGCAATATCCAGGACAGATTAAAGTGACGGTAATACGTGAAATGAGAGCGGTCAACTACGCAAGATAAAGTTCAGTTTGGATCAATAGCAGATGGCAATTACCTTTAGGTAGTTGCCATTTTTGTTTACTATGAAGCCAAATTATTACTTGATGCGAGCGACTTGGTGGGTTGAGCAAGCTCGATTTTTATTCTATAAGCGGAAGGTCACGAAAGCAGATCTCAATTTTTTGGAGAAGTACTTTTCCTTTTACAACAAACTAAATTCTCGGCATAAGAAAGAGTTCTTGAAGAAATTGGAGATGATTCTGTCGTCCAAAAAGTTTGTCTCCAGAGGAGGACTTCAGGAGTTTACCTCAGAAATGGAGGTTTTGATCAGCGCTACCATTGTCATGGTGACTTTTGGCTGGAAGCGCCTGCGTCTAGCTCATTTTCATACGATTTTGATTTATCCAAACGCTTATTCAGTACCTCAAACAAAACGTATCATAGAGGTGAAGTCAATCCTAGATTTGGATTGATAGTAGTTTCCTGGCGGTGTTTTGTAGAAGGGTTTTTAGATGAAAATGATGGGGTTAATCTAGGGATTCACGAGATCGCGCATGCACTTAAACTAGCCAATCAAATTGATTCTGATGGAGAAAAGGAATTCGAAGCTCAAGCCTGGAAAGCGTATAAAAGTCTAGTTCCGTTCGAACTTGAAAGAGTTAAATCTGGAGAAAATTCACTTTTCAGAGAGGCAGCTACTCTCAATGAGCACGAGTTTTTTGCTGTTTCCCTTGAGAATTTCTTTGAAAGACCTTGGGAGTTTTTTAACACAAGACCCGAGCTTTATCAATCGCTCGTCAGATTATTAAAACAGGACCCAAGGGTTTGGGAAAATGTGAAGCTTGTTAAGTGATAGTTCCTTAATTAAGTGTTTCACATAAATCCCTTTAATTAATTGGATTACATTTTCATTTCTAAATTCAAATCATCTTTGAAGTGTTTGAAACAAAAGATTTATGAAATCATTCCTGATCATTTTTGTACTAGTGTCTTTATCGATTGATTTTACAAGTAAAAAAGAAGTCACCAAAATCCATCTGATTGGAGATTCCACGATGATGGATTATGACAAGTACAGGGAAGATTATCGGACTTCAATCTATCCATTGGCGGGTTGGGGGCAATATTTTCAGATTCTTTTTGATGAGACGACTATTAAGTCTCTGGGATTTTTGATCCAAACGGATTCAGTTTTAGTGGAAAATCATGCGATTGGGGGGAGAAGTACCCGATCATTTTTTGAAGAGGGTAGATGGGCGAAAGTACATAGAGAACTTCATCCCGGTGATCTTGTCATGATCCAATTTGGGCACAATGATGCTACTTTGGAAAGGCCACTTCGCTACGTGACGCCAGATGCATACAAAGAATACATTCGGTTGTTTGTCTCACAGACTCGGGAGAAAGATGCGATTCCGATTGTGATTACACCCGTCACCAGAAACCAACCTTGGAAAGACGGGAAACTTGAAAACCTCCATGGTGAATACTACACTGCTGCAGTAGAAGTGGCCGCTGAACTGGATGTTTTGATGATTGATCTGACTCAACGATCGATGGATTTCTTTGCGGAAAAAGGGGAAGACTATGTTACCCATCACTATTTCATGAATCTGAAACCCGGCCAATACCCCAATTATCCTGAGGGAAAAGATGACAACACGCATTTTGTAACCGAAGGTGCAGAAGTGGTGGCCAAACTTGTCTTAGAAGGAATGTTGGATTTGAAATCAAAAATGCAACAATGAGTTTTTACTGAATTCCAGTAGGAACTGTAATTTTCAGAGATTTTCACCATACTTAAAACTTATGAAATTTGAACACTTCGCACTCAATGTCCCAAATGCGCCAGAAATGTCGCTTTGGTATGAAACTCACCTTGGATTGAAAGTGGTGAAGAAGATGACTGAATCGCCATTCATGACTTTTCTCGCAGATGACAGCGGCACGATTATGCTGGAAATCTATAGCAATCCCAAAGGCGAAACATTTGATTTCAATAGATTTCATCCTTTAGCGGTTCATTTGGCTTTTGTGTCTTCGGATCCAGCCAAAGACAAAGCCCGATTAATCGATGCAGGAGCAATCGAAATTAGTAATGATATTTTACCGGATGGTTCGCATTTAGTCATGCTTCGCGATCCTTGGGGGATTTGTATTCAGTTTTGCAAGCGAGCTGTCTCCATGGTGAAAGCACACTAATCAAATTTCGGATTTTCGACCTTTTTTCCTTTTCTTAACCGAATATGAATGATGTTCTAATCCCATTTGACGAGTTGGTTTCAAAACTCAAGCATGTTTTATTGAAGTTTGGTTTTGAAGAAAGTCGGGCAAATCAATGCGCCACACTTTTTGCGAAAACTGATCTGGATGGAGTCCGATCTCACGGAGTCAATCGCTTTCCTCTTTTTCTTGAGTTTATTGAAAAAGGCTATGTCAAACCTGAAAACTCTCCCAAGCTGCTCAGTGAAATCGTGCTTTTCGAACGTTGGGATGGGAATTTGGGTCCGGGAAATCTGAATGCTGAGTTTGCGATGGATCGAGCGATTAGTCTTTCCCGAGAATTTGGGGTCGGTTGTGTCGCCCTTGCCCAGACAAACCATTGGATGAGAGGAGGAAATTTTGGGTGGCAGGCAGTCGAGGCAGGCTGTATTGGAATCTGCTTTACCAACACCAAACCCAATATGCCAACTTGGGGTGGAAGTGAACCGATCCTCGGCAATAATCCTGTGGTTGTTGGGATCCCGAGGAAGAAATCTCCTGTGATTCTGGATATGGCTATGTCCCAATTTGCCTATGGTCAAATGAGTTTATATGCTCAAAAAGGTC
>CAYTXN010000116.1:0-9363 GCA_964441195.1 uncultured Limnohabitans sp. | reverse complement strand
CGGATACGCATAAAAAGAAAAGCCTCCAAAAGTTTTCACTTTTTGGAGGCTTTAATTTTCACTTAGAAATAATCAGGATACTTTCCTAATTAGCTTTAACTCTGAATGCAATCCGTCAATTTGGGAGCTTATCGGCAAATTTACCATATACCCAAGTTCCAGCTAAAGCTGAAATCAGCGTCACTAAAATAACGGTATACCCACTTCCTATTTGTGCAAACAATGGTCCTGGACAAGCGCCAGTCAAGGCCCAGCCCAAGCCAAAGATAAATCCACCGATTATTTGTCCTTTCTTAAATGTTTTATCCGGAATCACAATGGTCTCTCCATGGATGGACTTGATATTGAGTCGCTTGATCAATTGGACCGATATAATTCCGGTCACGATTGCCGAGCCGATTACCCCATACATATGGAAGGATTGCAACCGAAACATTTCCTGAATTCTAAACCAGGAGATGATTTCTGCCTTTACGAATATAATCCCAAAGATGGTACCTAAGATTAAATATTTTAAAAGCTCAAGTCCTTTATCGTGATTTTCGCTAAGGTTTGGAGCCACGCAGTGTGGATCCTGTATAGTTGTTTTTTCTATTACTTTCATAATTATTAATATTTTAGAATCCTACCATTTTCATCAAAGGCTCCATCAACACATGGGTCATCAGGAAGCCCCCGATCATAAAGAAAATTGTCGCTACCAATGAAGGCCACTGAAGGGAACTGATACCCATGATCGCATGACCCGAAGTACATCCGCCTGCGTATCTCGTACCAAATCCTACCAAGAATCCTCCAAAGACGAAGAACAAAAGCCCTTTGGCAGTGAATAAATTATTCCAGGAGAAAATATCCGAAGGCAACAATGCGCTGAAATCAGTGATTCCCAATGCTGCTAAATCAGCCTGAGTAGCTTCGGAAATGACAATAGTCTCCGGATTTGCCAGAAAATTCATGGCAATAAAACCTCCAATAGCTGTACCTAGAACAAACAATAGGTTCCAGATCTCTTTTTTCCAATTATAGGAAAAGAAAGGTATCCCAGCGGGTACGCATGCGGCACAGATATGTCGAAGCGATGAAGAGACCCCGAAGGTCTTGTTACCCAAAATCAATAGTGCTGGCACTGTTAATCCAATCATCGGCCCTGCCACATACCATGGCCAAGGCTGAGATATCCATTCAATAAATTGATTCATATTTATTTAGTTGTTTTTTGTTTTTAAAATCTATAATCCAAAATCAAATTGTAATTCGTCATATTAACTCGATTGATCACATATTCCAAAGGAATTTTTCTATCTCGATCTTCTTTTTTACTTGCCACAAGAAACTGTAAATCAAGGCCTGAGAAGAATCCACTGAAGCGATAATCTATCAGCCCAGTAAAATGGTAATAGTTTGGAAGCCCATATTTATTCAATCCTATATTTTCCAGATCAGGTGTTTGTACATGACTGACTCCAAGAGCTACCTTAAGTTTATCATGAATAAATGTCTGATCATATAAGAATCCTAAGGCATGAACCCCGCCCATCCCCTCGAATCGCTCACGCTGAAGGCTGACGAAGAACTTTTCTCTCCCCCATTCTCTAGGAAAAAGAAATCTCCCATTATCCGAAATCCCCAGGTAGTTGAAGGTAAACTCTGAATGACCAAAATGAATTCCACTTCTAAGACCTAACCCATAAGTGTTTTCATCAGGTAAAATATATGCTTTTCTCGGATCTTGATTTCCTCCATCACCGATCGGCGACTGATAGAATCCTTGAATTCCATAAAGGAACTTGTTTCCATTTGACAAGGATAAATTCCCCGTCGCTTCTGAAAACGTTGTGGTGAAAAGCCCCTCTGCGAGGTAGGTCCAAGATTTCAACTGTAATTCTTTGGTTTGATATTCAATCCCAAAGACCCCGATTCCTTTTGATTCGAGGTGGTGATGATAATCTTCATCTGATCCAGTGGGATTTCGCCCTGTGGAGTAAAACCCGACTGATTCCTCTACTTTTAACCATTCCAAAGATCCCCGGGAGATCAAATGCGTAAACCAAGCACCTGTCAGCCTCAATTTGCCTGTCTTGTAATCTGCAGATAATCCACTGAAGAGATTAGGCCGCATTCTATTGTCTGATGCATTCAGCAGAGGACTTTCAAAATGATGTCTCCCAAACCAAGTTGAGAATTTTTCCTTTTCATAAGAAAGATAAAATTCTTCCAGACGATCCATATCATGATGATTTTCCGGATGGTGCACATCAAAGAGCGACAATTCGTACCGGTTGCTCAGCGCTGTAGCTGGATCGACTTTGGTTAGATTATTTTCAAAATGCCTGAAAACAAAGAACCCGCTGAAGCCAACACCTAAACCTTTCCATCGTGGACTGAAATAGCCCAAACCTGCTCCAGTTCCCCAAGTAGAATAATCCAATAGCCCCGCCTGATTTTCGGTATGCATGTAAAAGGACCTTAGGTGAAATTCGAAATGCCCATTTTTCAATTGATTCCCGAATAACTTTTCATTCGAGGTGGTATCATTGGATTGCTCCTCGTGATGCTGAGAAAAGGCAAGTGAGGCTAGGGTAAACATCAAAATTGACAATATCCCGATCCTTTTCAACGAAAGTGCAAATTTCTCCATGTTTAGTTACTTAATCTTGTGACTTTGATCACATCAGGTAGGCTTAAATTAAAAATGGCAAGCTCGAAAGCTTGCCATTTTGATTCTTGTATTTGATGTTTAATTCTTAAAGAAGCGTAGTTGGGCAGACATAGTCCGACACCTTAAACTTCGCTGATTCTTTGATTGCAGTAAATCCTCCTGCGACATCGATTAAGTTGTCATAACCTCTTGCTCGTAGTGCTGAGTTGAAAATCATGGATCTGTATCCACCTGCACAATGCACGTAGTACGTTTTATTTTTATCCACTTTCAGCATGCTGTCATTGATGTAGTCCAAAGGTGCGTTTTCAGCCTCCATCACATGTTCAGAAAGATATTCGGAATTTTTTCTTACGTCCAGAATATTGATTTCAGGATCACCCTCTTTGATTTTAGCCAACTCGTCCACTGTAATGGATGTGATGGAATCTACTTCGTGATCTGGAGAGTTCTTCCATGAGGCAAATCCTCCTTTCAAATACCCAAGGCAATAATCATATCCAACTCGGGCCAGTCTGGTCACTACTTCTTCTTCGCGTCCTTCTTCTGCCACGACCAAGATTTCTTGCTTGAGGTCAGGTATCATCGCTCCTACCCACACTGCAAAACTTCCGTCGATTCCGATATTGATTGAGTTTGGAATGAATCCTTTGGCGAAAGTCTGCGGATCACGGGTGTCCAAGATTAAAGCTCCTGTCTCATTAGCTGCGGCTTCAAACTCAGCCGGAGTCAATGGATGAATTCCTCGCTCCAATACATCATCGATGCTGTCATATCCTTGGATATTCATCATCACATTTTGAGGGAAATATGCTGGAGGAGGTGTAAGCCCAGTCAATACTTCTTTGATAAAAGCCTCCTTGCTCATCGGCTGAAGCGCATAGTTGGTTTTCTTCTGATTACCCAAGGTATCTGAAGTCTCCTTACTCATATTTTTGCCACAGGCAGAACCTGCACCGTGTGCCGGATAGACGATTAAGTCATCTGACAGAGGCATAATTTTATTTCTTAAGGACTCATAAAGATGGCCTGCAAGTTTTTCCTGAGTTAAGTCAGCGACTACTTTTTGAGCCAAATCAGGACGTCCGACATCTCCTATGAATAAGGTATCACCTGTAAAGATTGCCTCAGCTATTCCTTCTTCATTGTATAGCAAGTAGCAAGAAGACTCCATCGTATGTCCTGGAGTGTGAATCACCTGAATTTTCGCTTTTCCTAGATTAAAAATCTGATTGTCTTCTGCAATAACAGCATCAAAACCCATTTTCATTCCGGTTGGTCCAAAAACAATATCAGCACCTGTTTTTGCTGCGAGATCCTGATGACCGGAGACAAAGTCAGCGTGAAAGTGCGTTTCGAAAACGTACTTAATCTTTGCATTTCTACGCTCAGCTTTCTCGATATAGGGCTGAACTTCTCTTAATGGATCAATGATCGCAGCTTCGCCGTCGGACTCGATGTAGTATGCACCTTGTGCAAGACATCCGGTATAGATTTGTTCGATTTTCATATGATTATAATTTGATTTTTAAAGGCCATATGGAATCTCACATTACGGATAGTTATCCCTCCGTTTGTCATTTCAGACATGCTCGATTTCATTATATAATTTGATTTTTTGGTTGCTTTTAAAACTTATTCAAAATTATTCCTCATGAACTGTATCCAAAATGACTTTTGTCACATTGGAATCAAGCTGTTGTCAACAGATTAGATTCAATTATCTTAACTAACTGATGAGCAGGAACTACCCCAGATTGCCTCCAGACGGTCTTTCCTTTATGGAAAAGGATTAAAGTAGGAACACCTCGCACCTGAAACTTACCAGCGGCAAGCTGATTTTTGTCTACATCTACTTTGACGATCTTGACCTTGTCACCAAGCTGACGCGAAGTATCTTCCAAGATCGGCTGCATCATTTTACAAGGACCACACCAGGTAGCAAAGAAATCTACCAGTACCGGAATATCTCCGTCTATCAGTTCCTGAAATGTTTTTGGTTGCGTGCTCATAAGTATTACTTTTTAAAATACTATTCAAAAGTAAACATAGGGGTGGCTTTCTACAGTAATTTTTGTCACAAGACGGATTTTCATCGGAATCGAAAGTTTTAAAAAGTGCTAAAAAATCCTGAAATGGAGTAAATTTTCATATTTTCGCCCCGACTAATTTCGATTTTAATGCTCAATTACAAGCAGATCAATAACGTCACCGGTTGGGTAATTTTTGCCGTTGCTACGTTGGTGTATATTCTTACTGTAGAACAAACCGCGAGTTTTTGGGATCCGGGAGAGTTTATCGCAGTATCGTATAAGCTTCAAGTACCTCATCCTCCAGGTGCTCCGCTGATGCTATTAGTATATCGGTTTTTTGGTTTCTTAGCCATGGGAGACGGTTTGCAGGTAGCATATTGGATGAATATCGGTAGTGCCTTGTTTTCTGGTTTTACCATTCTCTTCCTTTTTTGGTCCATTACATTATTCGGAAAAAGAATCTTTGCAATCGAAGAAGGCAAAGAAACGAAAGGTCAAATCATTGCTTTGATGGGTTCCGCAATTGTCGGTTCCTTGATTTACACTTTCTCGGACAGCTTTTGGTTCTCTGCTGTCGAGTCAGAAGTATATGCGATGTCTTCTTTCTTCACGGCGATTGTAATTTGGGCTTTTTTGAAGTGGGAAGTGATCAAAGATCCAAAGATGGAAAACCGGTGGATGATCTTTATCGCCTATTTGGTTGGTCTTTCGATAGGAGTTCACTTGTTGAATTTGGTGACTTTACCTGCTTTGGCTTTGGTTTATTATTTCAAAAAGTACCAAAACGCCACCCTGAAAGGAGCCATTTACGCCATGTTTTTAGGTGGTGTCGCCTTGATCATCATCAACAACCTGATCATTCCGGGACTTCCAAGTTTGGCTGCTTCTGTCGAAATCTTCTTCGTCAATAGCATCGGCTTACCATTTGGGTCGGGGATCATTTTCTTTATTATTCTATTCCTTGGCGCCTTAGTTTTTGGGATTCGATACTCGATTCAGAAAGAAAAAGTCCTGTTGAATACCGTGCTCTTGTCATTGGTTTTCATCCTGATCGGTTATGGCAGTTATACTTTAGTCATTGTCCGATCCAATCAGGATCCAATCATCAATGAAAATGCACCAAAAGATGTGATCAGCTTTGTCTCCTATCTCAAGCGTGAACAATACGGCTATCGTCCCCTTCTTCATGGTCAATACTTCACTGCGCAACTCGTCTCGCAAGAGGAAGGTGCTCCAGTCTACATGAAAGGCAAGGACAAGTATGAGATCGTCGATTATGAACTGAAAAACACTTACGACCCAGCAAAAACCACCATCCTGCCTCGAATCTATTCTACTCAGGAAAATCACAAACGAATCTATCGATCCAAACTTGGACTGAGAGAAGGACAGGAACCGACGTTTGGAGATAATATATATTTCATGTTTACCCATCAATTGGGCCATATGTATTGGCGGTATTTTATGTGGAATTTTTCCGGTAGAGAGAGTGACTTCAGCGATGCTCCTTGGATTGGTTTGACGGATGCTTTTGGAGACAAATACCCGGACTACATCAAAGAAAACAAGGGACACAACAACTACTTGATGTTGCCCTTAATCCTTGGTCTTGTGGGCATCTTCTTTCAGGCAAAAAAAGATCCGAAATACTTCTATGTCAATCTCATGCTCTTCCTCATGATGGGTGTGGTCTTGGTATTGTACCTCAACTCACCGCCCGTCGAGCCAAGAGAGCGGGATTACATTTATGTGGGTAGTTTTTATGCCTTCGCTATTTGGGCGGGACTCGGAGTCCTTGCAATTGCACATGGCATCGGCAAGGCCACCAAAAACCTATCTACCGGTGCAGTCATCGCCACACTGATCACCTTGCCTGTGGCAGGATTGATGGGAGCTCAGAACTGGGACGACCACAATAGAAAAGGCCGGTATTTCTCTGTGGATTCCGCAAGAAACTTTCTGGCTTCCTGCGCGCCAAACGCCATACTCTTTACAGGTGGAGATAATGACACCTTCCCCCTTTGGTACGTGCAGGAAGTGGAAAACTTCCGAACAGACGTTCGGGTGATTGTTTTGAGTTACTTTGATACCGATTGGTATGTGAAGCAGATGACTCGACCGGTCAATGAATCAGCAGCACTCCCCTTTTCCCTTGCTGATGATCGCTATCAGAAAGGAACAAATGATGTCCTCTATGTGATGGAACAGGAAAACCTGAATGCCATATCTGCTTCTGAATACCTGAAGCTTTTAAATTCAGGATCAGATCTTTTGAAGATGAAAACCGGTGGAAAAAGTGTCGTGAACATGGTTCCTTCACGCAATTTGATCCTGGAAGTGGACAGCAGCTTTGTCTCAGATGATGAAATTGTTCCAACACAGTTTAAAGATCTTTTCACCACGCAGATGAATCTGCAGGTAAAAGGGCAATATGTCACCAAGGGAACTTTGATGTTAATCGATCTAATTGTCAGCAATAATTGGGACAGACCGATCTATTTCAACAACACCTCACTTTCATCTATCGGAATCAATGTGGAAGATCATGTGGTCATGGAAGGAATGACTTATCGCCTATTGCCAATTAGAAAACCGGAATTTGTCCGCGAAGAATTGGTCAATACGGACTTGGCATACAAAAACTACCTGGAGAATTTTGCTTTCCGAGGCATGGATGACCCGAATGCCTACTTGGACGAGGAATACAGAAGATTTGCCTCCAATCATAGAAGTTCTCTAAACACGATTGTTATGGCACTTCTGGATGAGGACAAAATGGAACAGGCGGCAACATTGCTGAACTATGGTTTGGAGACCATGCCACACAATGCCATTCCTTATGATTTGAGTAGTGGGCAGTCTGTTCCCCTATTCTTTGAAGTAGGTGAAGATGAGAAAGCCCTGGATATCATTGACAAAATCTCCAAGCGATCACTTGACATGATCGAATTCTATACTCGGGAAAACAGAGGCTATGATCGGGAAATGATGATTTCGATAGAGATGGTGAAATATTTCATTCCATTATTAGAGGAAAGAGGCTATCAGGAGGAAGCACAATCCTTGAAACTTAGACTGGAGAGCCTGATCGGAACAGAAAGTGCTCAACCGGGAGTATTGGAAAGAAGATAAATTCCAACAGTGAAGAATAGAAAAGGCGAGGATTTGATTCTCGCCTTTTTTGGTTTTCGGTAGTATGGGAAATCTATTAAATGGAAAAAAATCCCCCCAGCAAATAGTTAAAGCTTAATAATTGCGGCGATGATCGCTAAAGCAAACTGAGTAATAGTTTGAATTATTTCGGATTAAGTTCAATGGTTCCAAGAAAAGGGCATTGTTGTTAACGGTCTCGGGTATGAAACGTAGGGCATTTCGGAGCTGCTTACTTGTCCACCAAGACAAAGCTTGCTAAGAACCTGAAACTTTCGGAAACCACTGTCCGCCCTATGTTTTATACCCATTGTTGTGGCTTCGTGCTTTTTTATTTTTTCAAATCGTCTTTCATTTTATAGCAATGAGCAATCAGTCCTTGTCCGACAATTGAGTTAGTACCCGTAGTCAAGTCTTGTTCTTGTTTATCATTGTCGAGCCACAGAAAAAGTTTCTCGTTATTAAAATAATATCGGTCTTCCTTTACTGTTGTTTTCTTTGGGTCAAAGACTTCATTGTCTCCATTTTCTTTAGCTGTTTCTTCGTCCCAATAAATTGGTCGGTTGTAATTAAAGACTTGGTCAAATGCGAAGATTAATTGTCCGTCATGGAAGTAATATTCAATAATTCTTTTCCCTGTCTCGCCAAGCCATAACACTTCTATTAGTTTCAATTCACCATTGTCGTAATATCCATCAGCCTGTCCGCCTTCTGTTGATTCGTCCCAAATTTCAATCATTCTAGTATCGTAATGAAGCGCATTTGTTCGAATCTCAGAATATTTCATTCGAATATCTGCGACCAACGAGTCCTTATCCTGACCAAACAAGAAGTTACTTGTTAGTAAAATGAGTGTCGATATGATTAGTAGTCTTGTCATTTTTGCATGAGGCATAACTTTTTTACTTGTGCAATCCAACCTACCAATTCCCTCTCATTTTTAAAAGCTCATTCCAGCGCATAAAGCCATATTATCCGACAACAAACGACTACAATCGAATACAAACGACTAGCTACCGACTACTTTTTGAGCTTCCTCCCAACTTTGGACCATCAGTTATCCTCTAGCGGAAATTGTTAATCAAATCATTCACACTTAACATTTTAAAATCATGAACACGCTAAGAAACAAAGTTCAACTCATCGGTAATCTGGGTGCCAAAGTAGAATTGAAAACCCTCGAATCCGGCAAGGTCGTAGGTCACACAACCATTGCTACCAACGAATCCTACAAAAATCATAACGGTGAAAAAGTCACCGAAACCACTTGGCACAATCTGGTCATCTGGGGAAAAACTGCTGAAATTCTGGAAAAATACACAGACAAAGGTTCGGAGGTAGGAGTCGAAGGTAAGATTACCAACCGAGCCTACACCGATAAAAACGGCGAGAAGCGCTACTTCACCGAAGTTGTGGTGAGTGACTTTCTTTTGATGGGTTCGCCGAAGTCAAAGAAAGCCGAAGCGGACTTGCCATTTTAATTGCTGGCTATCACATTATTCAATTCAAAGCCCTTTCGGA
>CAYTXN010000115.1:0-9431 GCA_964441195.1 uncultured Limnohabitans sp. | reverse complement strand
CTTTGTATTCCTTTGGCAAGAAGAGTGAAGGTGGTTAGTTAAAAAAAAATCCCGAATTCAATCGGGATTTCACTGTCGTTAAAATTCTGCGTTTCCTGGTGTCCTTGGAAAGGCAATCACATCGCGAATATTTCCCATGCCGGTGACAAATTGCACCATTCGCTCAAAGCCCAAGCCAAAGCCGGCGTGAGGAGTCGATCCAAATCTGCGGGTGTCTAGGAACCACCACATCTCTTCTTTTGGAATATTCATCTCATCCATTCTTGCGGTGAGTACATCCAGTCGTTCCTCTCGCTGTGATCCACCAATGATCTCTCCGATTCCAGGGAAAAGGATGTCCATTGCCGCAACGGTCTTACCATCCTCGTTTTGACGCATGTAAAAGGACTTAATTTCCTTTGGATAGTCAGTCAAAATTACGGGCTTTTTGAAATGTTTTTCTACCAAGAAGCGCTCATGTTCAGACTGCAAGTCTGCACCCCAGTTATCGATCAGGTATTGAAATTTCTTTTTCTTGTTTGGATTCGAGTTTCTCAGAATGTCAATTGCTTCCGTATAGGTGATTCGCACAAATTCATTGTCTACAACAAATTTGAGTTTATCTAACAAATTCAATTCACTCCGCTGATCAGCAGGTTTGGAGCTTTCTTCCTCCAAAAGTCTGGATTCTAAGAACTTAAGATCTTCCTGACAGTTTTCTAAGGCATATTTGATGAGGTATTTAAGAAATTCTTCAGCCAAATCTGCATTGTCTTCTGCATCGTAGAAAGCCATTTCGGGCTCGATCATCCAGAATTCCGCCAAGTGGCGAGTGGTATTGGAATTTTCTGCACGGAAAGTTGGACCAAACGTATAAATCTCGGAAAGTGCCATTGCAGCCAATTCGCCTTCCAACTGACCTGAGACAGTCAGGTTGGTTTCCCGCTCAAAAAAATCCTGCTTGAAGTCAATTTCACCATCTGCAGTTTTAGGAGGATTACCGATGTCAAAGGTGGTGACTTTGAAGGTTTCTCCAGCTCCCTCTGCATCCGATGCAGTTATGATTGGCGTATGGATGTAGAAGAATCCTTTGTCATTGAAGTATTTATGAACAGCAAACGCAAGGGCATGTCTCACCCTGAATACGGCTCCAAAGGTATTGGTCCTCATTCTTAAGTGAGCAATTTCTCTCAGAAACTCAAGAGAGTGCTTTTTAGGCTGCAAAGGATATTTCTCCGGATCTGCTTCGCCAAGGACTTCAATTACTTTGGCATTGAGTTCGGAAGTTTGACCTGCACCTTGTGATTCCACTACGGTTCCAGTGATTTTAAGGCAAGCTCCTGTGCTGCATTTTTTCAGAATTTCTTCCGAAATCAAATTTGGGTCAGCGACTACCTGATAGTTGGTAATAATTGAGCCATCATTGAGGGCAATGAAAGAAACATTTTTGTTGCTTCTTTTGGTACGAACCCAACCCATCAGGGTGATTTCTTGCCCGATTGGATTTTGATCCAGGATGGTCTTGATTTTGACCCGTTTGTTGAATGCCATGGGAGATTTTATTTATCGGAAAAAATATGTTTTCCGGCCATTTTTTAGTGGAATGCAAAAAAACGATTAAATCACCTTTTTATCAAAAATTTGGCTCTTTTTCCTAAATTTGATCACCAAGCTTTTTCATAGGAAAAAGCTTTTTTACAGGCTAACCCGCAGGTTTTAAAAGATATAAATGCAAAAGCTTAATCTTAATCAATCCCTTTCTCAAAAGCTATCTCCCCAGCAGATTCAGTTCATTAAACTGCTTCAAGTACCTACTGCTGAGCTGGATACGAGAATAGAAGAGGAGCTTGAAATCAATCCTGCACTCGAAGAAGGAAAGGATGAAGAACCGGAGCAAACTCAGGAAGACGAATTTGAAGACTCCTATGAGGAAGATTCTGGCCGAGATGATCATGAATTAAATTTGGATGATTATCTCGACGATGAGTATAGTGGCTATAAAATGCAGGGTGATGGCAACTATAATTCAGATGAAGATGACCGGGAAATCCCTATTTCATCTCAGGCTTCCTTGCATGAGCTTTTGATTACGCAGCTCAACTTTCTCAAACTCGATGAACGCCAAAAGATCATCGGACAACAGCTGATTGGAAGTATTGAAAATGACGGGTATATCCGTAGAGATCTGGATGCGATAATCAATGATTTGGCTTTCAGTCAAAATATTGAGACTGACATTGATGAAATGGAGGAGATTCTTCGGAAGATTCAAAACTTCGATCCTGCTGGAATTGCAGCAAGAACGCTGCAGGAGTGCTTGATTATCCAATTGGAGCGAAAAGAACACCCAGAAGACCCAATTGTAATTCAGGCATTATTGATTCTGCAGGAATGTTTTGAGGAATTTACCAAAAAACATTATTCTAAAATTCAAAAACGTCTCGATCTGGACGAGGAGCAGATTAAAGACTCGATCAACCTGATAACAAGGTTGAATCCTAAACCAGGAGGGACCTCTGATGGATTAGTCCGTACGCAGTATATTATTCCGGATTTCATTCTTTCAAATACCGGGGGAAAGCTTGAAATCAGTCTAAATTCCCGCAATGCACCGGAACTTCGGATTTCACGATCCTATTCCGAGATGTTTGACGCCTATGATAAGAGTGATAAAAAAGACAAAAAGCTGAAGGACACGGTAACCTTTGTAAAGCAAAAATTGGATTCTGCTAAATGGTTTATTGATGCAATTAAGCAAAGGCAAAATACGCTTTTGAGAACAATGGAGGCGATCTTAAACTATCAGAAGGAATTTTTTATCGATGGGGACGAAACAAATCTCCGTCCAATGATATTAAAAGATATAGCCGAACGGATCGGGATGGATATTTCCACAGTATCTAGAGTGGCAAACAGTAAAGCGATTCAGACTGAATTTGGTGTTTATCCTTTGAAGTATTTCTTTTCTGAAGGAATCGCGACTGATAGTGGTGAAGATGTGAGTAATAGAGAAGTGAAATCAGTACTTCAGACGATGGTCGATGCCGAAGACAAAAAGAGACCGCTTTCTGATGACAAACTTGTGAAAATGCTTAATAAGTTGGGTTATAATATTGCAAGACGTACCGTGGCAAAATATCGCGAACAGCTTCAAATTCCTGTAGCAAGGCTAAGAAAAGAGCTATTGTGAGACTGATTGCTTTAGTGATTTCTGTGGTTTTTCAACCACTTTTAATGCCTTCGTTGGTTTTTGGGTTGATCCTATTTGCGGTTCCAGAGGCCACAAGTATTCCGGAAGAGTTTAAGGATCGGATCTTTTTTTTAATCCTTTTATGCACTTTGATTATTCCTATGGTTACGATTATTGGGCTAAGATTAAGTGGGACAGTCAAAAGTCTACATATGCCGGAAATAAGGGATCGCCAAGTTCCATTTTTTATTACTTCGCTCTATTTCTTGCTTACCACATGGTTTCTGTATCAAAAAACCGAAATTGATCCGATTCTCTGGTTGGGAATGGGGGTGATTTGTGTTTCCGTAGTGGTACTCACAGGAATCAGTTTTTTTTGGAAAATGTCAGCGCACATGACAGGTGCTGGAGGATTGCTTGCCGTAGTTTTAGTATTAGGCAATAAATTTCCGAATTTTGAAGTTCTTTATCCACTTTTGGGAGTTTTGATACTTTGTGGTATGATTGCGTCCTCCAGATTAATGCTTCAAGCTCACCGACCTTCTGAAATCTACGTCGGCTTGGGAACAGGTTTTTTGATTTGTGGGGCGGGTTTTATGTGGATTTGGGCATAAAAAAACCCGGATATTACCGGGTTTAAATTTCTTTAACTAAGAGAATTAAAAGACAGAAACAGCAATTCCAAAATTGATTTGACTTGCTTCGGTCCCATAGGGTCCTCTACCAGCCTGCCATACATCGTTGAGATAAAAATTACCCCAAACGTAGAATCCCGGGGACCCGGCTTTTACCGAAACTGCATATCGTATTTTTTCCAAGCCATAATTCTGGGCATCCTTTACTTTGCGCTTATCAAACGCTTCAGATTCATAACTGACTTTGGTATGAGCATTATATAGGAAACCGACTTTTCCACCAATACTTAATCTGAAGCTCTTGCCATAGTTATTTTTGTTCAGATGATATCTCAGGTCTAGCGGAATCTCCAAATAATTTGCGGCAAAATTATTTTTTTTGATGGAAATGTTATCTCCATAAATATCAGTCACATCTACAAGTTTGGAGGATTCTGCCCCCAAGGCTGGATCGATAAAGAGGTTTTCTTTTTTTGTGAATTGTAATTTGTCAGAACCTAATCCGATCCCAGGATTCAAGGTAAAGCCTGATTTTTCTCCAAAAAGATTAATAGGAAATTGATAGGAAACATTAAAAGTTCTGGATCCAATAAAATTTGTACCGATGTCGGCGGGGCGGTTGGTCAAGCGATTGAAACCAAATTCAAGATTCAAATCACTTGGGATATTTGGACGGCCGCCGATTGGAGATTTTGGTTTAGTCTCAGTTTCTTGGGCCTGTACAAGTTGAAAAAACGTGAAGGCGAGAAACAGGGTAAATAATTTTTTCATCAAAGGAAGATTCTAATCAGTGGAATGTGGGCAAAAATATAAAATCCCGAAGGATTTACCTTCCTCGCTGTCTTAATTATTCTTAAGGCTTGACGCATCACATATGACAAAATCTATTTTTTCTTATTGAAAGGAGTTTGAAAAAAAAGAAATTAAGGTACCTTTGCACACCAATTATGGCTTCGTAGCTCAATTGAATAGAGCACCTGATTACGGCTCAGGAGGTTTCAGGTTTGAATCCTGACGAGGTCACTAAGCTCAGCTTGAAAAAGGCTGGGCTTTTTTTATGGTGAAATTTCAGTAGGTAGCTCGATTAAATTGCGCATTCTGACTGTGGTCGGGTAGGTTTCAGTCCGTGATGACTATTTGGAGTAATCCTAACATGGTCACTGTGCTCGATCTTTTGATCGAGTTTTTTCATTTCGTGATCTGAGATTTTTCTTAATCATTTTTTGGCTATTTTTAGAGCAAGTCTACAACCCATGAGAAACTCATTTTTCCTTTTATTATTCCTTCTTTTTGTCTCCTGTGAAGAATTAACCGATGTAAAGCGCGAAAAAGGGCCCTGTACTATCCTTTTGGTAGATGGGGGGACGATTACAACCCAGGATGATATCGAAATTCTCGAAGGTACCGGTACAATCACTTATCGGGATGAGGATGGTAAACTCTGGTCAATTCCTGCTGATGAGTATGTCAGTTATTCCTGCGGAAATTAATCCAGAGCATCTAATATTAAAACCCAGTCATTTCCTCTACCTGTACTAGGTGGAGTTATGGGTAGGTAAGTACCTTTTGGCAATGGATTTCCATCGTTTCCTTCGAATTCAATTCCCGTCCTTGGATCCATCCAAGTTGCTTTGAATGTGGATCCTTTGAGGTTCTTCAGGTTGATAGAACTGGATTTCCCATCTGGAAAATAGAATAGTGCAAAACTTCCTTCTTTGTCTCTAGTCGCCGTGATGTAAGTGAAATCGTCCTTTTGATTTTCAGCAATTAGCGCCTGATCTGGAATCCGATCAAAATAGGAACGACTAAGCATGAGATTTTTCAGATGCTTGACCTGATTGGCAACCTCTAGATCCAATGATTTATGCCAAGGCTTTAAAGGTGCATTGACAGGAGTTTTATCCAAATCATACATCTGCCAGACGGCATGGCATCCGTAAGTTTGTCCGGCGGCACCTCCAAAGACATTCCAATACATAATTCTTCGAATATCCGCTGCTTCACTATATCCCAATTCCTTTGCATTAAAGCATTT
Organism: uncultured Limnohabitans sp.; assembly: GCA_964441195.1. Classification (GTDB taxonomy): domain Bacteria; phylum Bacteroidota; class Bacteroidia; order Cytophagales; family Cyclobacteriaceae; genus Algoriphagus. The sequence goes on along the minus strand of CAYTXN010000115.1, from coordinate 3,592 downwards.
GGGATGCTCTTCGTACATAGGTTCTCCATCAATCGTCGGCTTTTGTGGAGAAAGGCTCAGGTCATGGGCGATTTTTTCATAAGTTGGCTGATTTGGGCAATGACCAGTCTGATGCATGTTGAAGTCAAGCCAATCTGCTTCATGAAACCAATTTGAGCTTCCTCCGGGATTGGCAGGTTGGGGATGAAAGGTGATTAAAATAGGATTTTCCGGATTTTGAGATTCCAGAATACCTTTAGCCATCTGATTCCATACTTCTATGTCTTGTGAGTTTTCTCGCGGATTTCGATCACCCCCTAATACCCAAATCAGATTTTTTCGGTCCTTATATCTTTTCCCGATCCACTTTCCATAGAAATAAGCAGTCTCAGGATTGAAAATTTCCGGACCAGTGCCCCAAGTGTTTTTGAATAGCTTGTCCCCCCAAGTGGGTAGGAGGGCGATATGAATATCACGTTCCAATGCCAAATCCAAAATCCGATCGACATGATTAAAATAGGCTTCGTTGTATTTCCAAATTTCAAGATTTACAAATGGAGTGTCACCGTTTGCGTTTGGTGTATGAATTCCATCCAATTCAGCTAGAACAACAGCCTGGATCACGTTGAAACCTTGTTCTTTCCTGGAGTCAAGATAAAAGGATGCTTCTTTTTCATCTAATCTATGAAAGAGCTCCCAAGCGGTATCAGCTAACCAAAAGAATGGCGTACCATCTGAAGTCATCAGATATCGATTATCAGGGTGAACTTTAATTGGCCCATTGATTTCTTGAGCGGAAGAACTCAAGCCAATCAAAAGGCTTAGGAATAGAAACGAGAACTTTTTCATGATACGAGCAAAAAAAAAGCAGCCCAAAGGCTGCTTTTTTGAATTGGATTAATGTGCGGCTGCGACTGCTGGTTTAGAGCCTTTTTGCCAAATAAAGAAGATGATAAATAATACGATCAGGATTCCAGGAAAGAGCAGCATTTTTTGCAATGTTTCTTGTCCTGCTGCCAATTCCAAAGCATCGCCTGCGAGTCCTGCAGTGCTATAGGTAGCTCTTGAAGTATCAATCCAACTTCCAATAATAGGCTGGAAGATCGCAGTGGAAAACATCCCGATACCACCGATGATGGACATTCCCAATGCCCCTGAAAGTGGAACTCGCTGCGCAACTGCGCCTACCATTACTGGCCAGAAATAACAAACACCAATAGCGAAAATCACAGCTGCAACATAAGCCATAGGACCAGTAACTGTACTAAACATAAAAATACCGATTGCGGTAAAAATTGAACCGCCCAGCAAGACACCTGTTTGGCCAAGGGCTTTCACTACTGGACCTGCAAAGAAGCGGCCTACGGCCATCACACCTGTGGTAAGAGCCAAAATTAACATCGGACTAGCACCACTGGATCCCATGATTAAACCAACCCACTGCTGAGGACCGAATTCGGATATTGCAGTGAACGCCATAGCTATAAATAAGAATATGAACACTGGACTAAACATGGCTTTGAAGTTGGAACTAACAGAAGTAACTCCTTCAACTTTCGGTTGTGGAAATGCTTTACCAAAGAATAGTATAGCATAAGCAACTGTTGGAATCATCATCACCCAAACTTGAGTTTGCCATGCAAAACCTCCATCAGTCAAAAACTTGGACACTAAGCTACCTAACACGATACCTCCTGGAAACCACATATGGAATCTGTTTAGCATTTTATTAAGTGTAGTGCCAGAGTACATATCTGCAATCATAGGATTACACGCAGCCTCTGTACATCCATTTCCAAAACCTATAAATAGGGTGGAAATCAATAGTGTGGTATATCCATCTGCGTAGATTGTAAGTAAAATACCCAAAGTATGAGTTACAAAAGCGATACGCATAATATTGGCAGGACCAACGATATGGTAAAATAGCCCCCCTAAAATCATGGAAATTGGGAATCCAAGAAACCACATGGAATTGATGAAGCCTAACTGTTCGGCGGAGAGGCCAAATGAGTCGCCCAATTGCGGGAGAATTCCTGCTCGGATCGAAAACGAGAAGGCAGTGGTGATAAGCGCCAAACAGCTTGCGTTGAATAGTGCGCCTCGATTGATGGTTTGAGTCATAGAGCGTGATATTGGTTTTTGGGTTGAAGAAAACTATAGCTAGAATCGGTTCAAAATAGAAAAAAAAAAGGATTTAGCTTTCCCGTAGTAAAAATTATTCCTTGAATGGACCCAGTCGCTAATCTAGGACAAGGAGAGAACCTATAATTTTCTCCTCAAATTGATAAAGTGGGTTTTTTCCAATTAGGACAACCACGTATGATCCAGATGGGATATTTGCACCCGATATTTTTCCGTCCCATTGCAAAATGGGCTCTCCAAAAGGAATCTCCAAAGATTGATCGTAATGTATTAGGCTTCCTTGTCGATTGATAATGAATAACTCAACAGATGTGATTCCTTCAGAAACTCTCACTTCAAAATTCCTTTGGGGATCGTCCAGAATCATAGCATTCGGAAAAACATACTCAAAACTGCAAGCATCAAAAGTGGTAAAAGTGGTAAAAAAAGCACAACCATCCAGTGTGAGAACTTTCAGTGAATAACTTCCAACTTCGGTGGGGGAAAATTGAGGACTGGTAGAGACTAATTGCTCTTCTAAATACCAAAAATATTCTTCAAATGCGCCTGGGTCTAAGATTGGCCCTTTTTTTCCTTTGGTGCAAACCCCATATTCTTCTTCGAGAACGGGTGAATCGAGCAGTTCACTTGCTTCTACAAGGATGAAACTTCTTCCAATTTCACAACCTAGCCGGTTGTATGCCACGGCCTCATAAGTACCTGGGCGGTTTACTTCGATTTCAAAAAGGTTATCAAATTGCTGGAGTTCCTGTCTTTGGTCACTTTCATTGAAAAAAATCCATTCCGTTTGCGTGACTTCCTGTTCATTAGTTTGCAGTGATACAATGGTTAGACTCGGGCTTGGGCAGATTTTGTTCGCTTCCAAATCCATGGGAACAGAAGTTATTGGTTCCACAACTTCAAATTCCACAGGTTGAACTGGACAAAATCCGCTCTTCAAGGGCTGTACGAGGAGTGAAAAATCCCCCAACCCTGGCGGGTAAAATGTCTGACCTCTTCCTACAATTTCACCTAAATCATTTAGCCAGCGAATGCTCGCATCTTCTACTGAAATTCCTTGGAGTTCAATTTCATATTTGATGGGGTCGAAACATTTTTCTACTGCCAAAACTGGAGCGAAGGAGATGATGGAGGATAAAGTTGCAGCGAATTCAATTTTTTTAGGGCATATGTTAATGTCCCCACTTTGGTCAGTCCCTAAGATCGAATATTGACCCGCCTCAGTCAGTGTAAACTCACCACCAGAACTGATATTTTCAGTACTACCATCTGGAAAAGTCAAGGTAAAATTCAAATTTTGATTTGTATCGGGTGTCAATGTGAAAGTTTCACAAATGTTTAAAGTTGACGGTACAGTGAATTCAACTTGATTGGCACTTTCGATAGATACAGTTTGAATGGGATAAGTACATCCATCCACAGTCAGTTCTAATAAATAAGTTCCTGCTGAAAGATCTATAGTGGTAAG
>CAYTXN010000114.1:0-9520 GCA_964441195.1 uncultured Limnohabitans sp. | reverse complement strand
GGTTTGGTGAAGATTTGAAGTAGGTAACCTTCGTCGTCTCGGTCAACCAAAATGTTGAGATCCTTGAGTGGCTGAAGGTCTTCATCGATTTTGCCAACACGATCCAAAAGGTCGTCATAATATGAAGCAGGTACCTCAAGAAATTCCACGCCTCTGCTTCTTAACTCACTTACTGTATGGCAGATATCATCAGTTGCTATAGCCATGTGCTGGACACCTGGTCCACCATAGAATTCAAGGTATTCTTCGATTTGGGATTTCTTTTTACCTGCAGCTGGTTCGTTGATCGGGAACTTGATATAGCCATTTCCATTGGAAACGACCTTTGACATCAGCGCGGAATATTCTGTTGAAATGTCTTTGTCATCGAAGGTTAAGAGGAGTTTGAAACCCATGACATGTTCGTAGAATTCAACCCAGCGATTCATTTGTCCCAATTCCACATTTCCTACGCAGTGATCAATGTATTTCAGGCCGATACCTGTTGGCTGATAGGTGCTTTTGCGAGGACGATATCCTGGTAGAAAAACGCCATTATAGTTTTTCCGCTCTACGAAAGTATGGATCGTTTCACCGTAGGTAACAATTGAAGCCACCTTCACTTCGCCAAACTGATCTTTGATTACTTCGGGTGCAGAAGCTGATTCTGCTCCTCGGGAAGTGGTTTCTTCCCATGATTTTTCTGCATCATCTACCCAAAGGGCTAAAACTTTGACTCCATCTCCATGTCGCTGGATGTGTTCCGCAATGGGATGATTTGGACCAAGTGGTGAGGTGAGTACGAGTCTGATTTTATCCTGCTTCAGTACATAAGAAGCTCGATCTCTTACGCCAGTTTCCGGGCCAGCATAGGCAATCAATTCAAATCCGAAAGCATATTGATAATATAACGCAGACTGTTTAGCATTACCAACGTAGAGCTCTACATAGTCGGTACCATTGAGGGGAAGAAAGTCTTGGTTCATGTTGGGTCAAATTTGGGTTTGTATTCTTACCCAAAGGTAGAAACAAAGCCAAAGAATATTTGGTTTGTTGCGATTCTTTTTTGAAAGGAGTTCTCACAAAATTCTCAGCTAAGCACAGATTTTAAATGATTGATCCTCATCTGAAGTGATCTTTGTGATTTTTATTTATTCCTGCGGATTTTGATTTCGCCAAAGGGTGATCCAGGCCAAGATCAAAAAGGTCAAGGCCCATGTTCCCAGAGCAGTATCCATCGCCAACCAAAGGAGAAAAAAGTAATAAGGAATTGCCAATCCAAAGCCGATCAAATATTTCCATGTAGAGCTAAAAACTTCGTCCTTCACGCTTTTCTTTTTCCAAAGCCAAAGCCAATAGAGTGGTAGGTTAAAAATCTTCATCAACTTGTTGTTCAAGCTGCCTGGCTCTGTGACTGGATTAAGTACTTCCCCTGATTCCAAAAATGTGTGAACTTCCTTCTTTGAGGTCAAGTCCACCTCATTTTCGATCAATTTTTGCAGCGTCACCTCATATCCTTCAATCGGTATATCTACGATCAAATCTTTCAGTGCATTTTCAACTGATTTAGTCAGCATTCCCGATTGAGAAGAAGGCATGTCCACCGGAATAGTTTTTCCAAAAGTGATCCGAACTGTGCTGCCGGATCGCATGTGAGCACTGAATTGAATTCCAACTGGCAATATTACTGGCTCGAGCTCAGGGTATTTTTCCTTCAAGCCAAAAGCCATGCGCGTAAACCCTTTGCTTAGCGGTCTAAGATTCCGCACCAAACTATGACTGCCCTCTGCAAAAATGACAACCGTTCCATTTTTGCGAAGCACTTCAAAAGTCCGGTCAAAAGTTTGCTGATTTTGCTGAATGGTTGAGAATCCATCGCGAACCCGATACACTGGAAGCATTCTAATAAAGTGTAGTATGCGGGCGATTGTAGGATTGGTAAACACAGCAGCGCGAGTCAAAAACCAAGGTTTGAGGCGTGTATGTGCGGCCAAAAGCAAAGGGTCTATCAGTGCATTCTGATGGTTTGCAACAAGGATGACTGGCCTGTTTTTAGGGAGATTTTCCTTGCCTTCGACGATGATCTTTCGAAAATAGCCGTGGAGGGCGACTTTCACCAAGAACCGCATATAAGCATTAAACAGGTTTTTCAAGTGATTCTATTTTTTTGAGGTTTATTCCCCTTATAATTATCGGGACTATCGGGAGCAATCTCACATTTGATTTCAAGTACGTAATTTCCAAAAGCTGGCAATGGTCATCCCTGATATGAGATGCCAGATTCCCCACAATGCTGTGATGATAGCCATGCCTCCAAGACCCTCAAAGTAAGTAAAAATCAATACTAGCCCCAATCCTGAATTTTGAATTCCTGTCTCGATGGTCAAGGTTTTGACATCTGCTAAGGGTAACCGACCGAGCTTTCCAGTCAGAAAACCAGCACTTAAGGCGATAAAATTATGTGCCAATACCCAAAAGAAAATCATTCCTATAAACTCAATAAAAATGTCAAAATTACCTGCAAATGCCAACACTACAAAAGCTGCGAAAATCAAAATACTTAGCGGTTTTAGGATTTTTGAAGCTTTTTCGGCAAATCTTAGAAACTTCTGACGAGTCAGAATTCCAAGAATCAATGGAACTCCCAAAATGATTGCAACAGTGAAAAACACATCTGTAATGTCTAGACTTATCTCTCGAAGCAAAAGGGAGGTAGGTTCATAAAATCCCGCCCAAAGTGCAAAATTCAAAGGTGTGCTAAAGATTGATATTACTGAAGAAAACGCTGTCAGGCTTACCGAAAGTGCAGTATTTCCTTTGGAAAGACTAGTCAGGAAGTTGGAGACATTTCCTCCCGGACATGCTGCAACCAGAAACATTCCTAAAGCAACGCTAGGAGGTGGTTGGATGATAGAAATCAAAACCCAGGTTAAAAAAGGTAATACTAGAAACTGAGAAAAAACACCAAGAAAAAAGCCTCTAGGATTTTTAATTAGGTAGCGGAAATCTTCCCATTTCAAGTCCAAAGCGACGCCATACATAATCAGCGCCAATGCAAGATTGAGCAGAAGCAAATCATTCTGAGAAAAATTCAGGCGAACTGAATCGAGCGGGTTGGGGGTGGACATTAATCCGAAATTCTAAGGAATTGTTGGGATTTCAAAACTTCAATCAATTTTGACCAATTTTTGAATATGTATTTCTCCAATTAATCCAGAAGGCATAGGTTCCCAGACAGTTGCGTCGAACTTTTTATAGTCTTTGTCCACCATATTGATTTCATGAAAAATCTTCCATTCTTCGCCTGATCTCTCCATGGCTCTGATTCGATTTGCCGATAGGTTGGTGACTTCAATTTTGAGGTTGTTTCCAGTTTCTTTCAGATTTTCCAGTTGAATTTCAAAAGGATTTGCCCAAAGCGTTCCGATGAATTCTCCATTTACCCAGATTCTTGCACTCTCTCGCACATCAGGCAGGCTCAAAAGCCAGGCATCAGCCGTCCCCTCTGGTTGATCAAAAACGGTCTCATACATGGCAGTTCCGCTAAAGGCTTCCTCTTTTTCTCCAAGTTCCGTCCATGATATCAACTTATCTAATCGACGAGGATCGGGGAGGATTGGCCCGCCCGAAACGTAGGAAAGATTGACTGATCCTTCCAGCTTTTCAGAACTTCCAATCCGCTCGAAGTAAGACCAAGATTGGGGAGTATCAACTTGATCCGTTCGAATGAAAATTGACTGACCTGCTTTCAGTTGTAGCTTCACCAAGGTTTTATTTTGGTCTGGCTTTAAGAGTGCTTTTCCTGTTTTTTCAGAAATTGGATCATAAATAAATACACTGTTAGTCAGGGAGTTGATAGGTAAATAGTCATCAAAATCATGTGAAGTATGATTGACGAGATAGTAAATGTGACCAGCGTTCAATTTTCTTTTGATAAACTTCAAGCCTGATGCAATCAACGATTCAGGGAATATATCTTCGCGTTCTAAAGCTTGGGAGACTTCATTTTCCGCGGTAAGATTTTGAGTCAATTGTTGAAGTTGCTTGGTCTTTTCTTCATAATCCAAAAATCCTGGGACTGATTTTGGTTTCGTCTGAAAAATCACCTTTCCACCATTTGCCTTAAGTTCAAGAAGCTTATTCAACGTTTCCAGTGGCATAAATTCTAACTCGGGAATAACAATGGCTTTATAGCTTCCCCCCGCAAAAACAATTTCTCCATTTTTGATTCGTGCAGTTTTTAGAAATTCATCCGAAAAGAAATCAATGGAATACCCTTTTTTCATCAATTCATTTCCCGTGGTATAAAATGGTAAATGATGAAGCCAGATTTTTAGATCATGGATGTTGTATTTAAAGACCAAATCACCCTTCATATATTCAGCCCAAACATCATACACTGGCCAATAGAGCGCAATTTCATTATCAGGTTGGCCACTTTGGAGTAAGGTCTGACAGTTTTCGATGTATCGGAAGAGGGCAGGAGCGTCCTTCCAGATAGTTAATTGAGGACTGAAGTTGACCGAAGCATAAAACTTCCAACCCGGCCAAGCTGCCTCGGGAGACGAGTAGGTCGAACCGTGTAAGAAAACATGATTTACCCCTGTAAGAAAAAGCTCCTCCAATTCAGGTTTAGTCTGTGAAAGCGCTGTTTTGAAATGATCTCGGAGCCAAGTAAATGTTTCAGATGAAACGAGGGGCTTCCCTGTCATGTGGGCTGCCGAGGAGGAAAACTTAAGCATCATAGGATCTGCATCACCTTCTCTGATATCATTTACTTCTCTTCGAAGTCCTGGAATATCGAATGGCATAGACCCAAAGGTCTCCGCCTCGGGAATATCCGCTGAAGCGTAGAGATCCAAGAGGTTTCCCGGTGAACCATGCGCCTGAAGTCGGGTTTTGTAGTTTTTGCTATTTGCCCATTGAGTCCAAGGGCGATTAAATTCTTCTTTAAGCAATTCACCGATGGTTTCCCGGTAGTCGCTTCGGATCCGATTGGCCAATTCAGAATCTTCTTTTTTTAGAAGAATTGGGAGAAATGGTTTGACATCGTAGCCTCGTCTTTTTTCAAATTGGGCGAAAAAGTCAGTGGTGAAATCCGTGCCATAAACTTCGAAACTGTCATTGAAAATTGCTCTTATTGGGGCATTCAGCTTTTCTTGAAATGGCAAAAGATAATCGTCCAAAGCTGCTTTTGAATAGTGATCGACTGTAAATCCATCTCCACCTGGTGCAGCACGTTTGACTTTTTGCGCTGTTTTTCCCTCAAAAATCCCATAAATGGTCACGTCATTTGGTGCTTCCCACATCAAGGAGTTATTCTTAACCAAAGCTGATAGATCCTCGAAAAAACCCATTTCACCATACGCTAAAACCGAATTGAGTTTTGCATTTGGGTTCTGATTTTCAAATCGATGTTGGATTGTTTGCCCTTTTTCAACCCGGATCGTGTCAAATTCGATTTTGGTAGCAGCAAATTCAGGTTCCACTTGTGGACCTCCATAGGGCCAACCGGTTCCCAGGGTCATATCGACTCCCATGCCGAGGCTGTCGGCAATTTTAACCGTATAGTTAAGTATCTCGAGGTATTCAGGAGATAAGAAGTCTAGAAAATTGTCCTCCTGACCTTTGACACCATAGATTGGCTGGATTTCCACACCGCCTAAGCCAGCACGGTGAAATTCCTCGAGATGGTATTTGATTCCGGCCTTGTCCACTGCAGACCCCATCCACCACCATCTTGTCCAAGTTTTTGTAGTTTGAGCTGGACTTGTCGCAGTAAAAAAAAAGATTAAAAAAATCAGGATTGAAAAGGACTTAAGATTCATCGATTTAGGATTAAATGCTATAAGGCCAAAATATAAAGTTATTTGGCAATTTATCTGACCTGTTAAATCGGTTGGCGGTTTCGAAAAAATTAACTTTTGGTCAAAATTCCTTTTACAGCTGATTCGCTGCTGTTTAAAGTTTGCTTTTTAGACTGAATTCAATAGAAAAGGCCGAGCCCAGATTCAGAAAGGTCTATTTCATCTGTTTATAATTTAATTTTTTTAAGGTCAGATGAAATGCCCTGGATAATCATTTCCCTGTGTAAGACTTTTTTCTCATGGGCTTATCATGTTTTTAAATATTTCAATTTTTTAAAATTCCCATCGGGTAAATACTCCAAAATTATCTTTGGTAATTCTATTTGGGCCGTATTGATCCCAGTTAGCTCCCAATCCAAAACCTAAAGGGCCTTTTTTTACTCCTGCTCTCAGGTAAAGAAAGCTTCGGTTGTGGCTATTTTCAGCGAAACTGTGATTGTAAACAAACTGAATTCGGCTGTACCAGGACCAAGTTTCATTAATTGGCGGTTTGTATTCGTACAGGCCAAACAATTTCAAATCCTGATTCTCATTAATCAAATAGTTGAGTACAGTGATTGCCAAAACTTTCCGGTTGGCAAAGCTATGCTCCACACCAACAAGAGGACTGAATCCTACGACAGAGTTTCCTTCACCGCCTGCAGCTAAAGCAAATCCTTTTTTTCCGATATTGTAATTAACCTGAAATGGAATGACCACTGAGTTTCCCATTTCGTCGTTTTTATCCCAATTTTCTGAGAAAACGGAAATCACAAGCAGGTCAAATTTGCTTTCTGGGGTGAATTTTTTCTTTACAATCAATTGGAAATTAAGCTGCTCATGCCCAAAAACCAATTCAACTGGAATAGGGGGGGACATGGGTTTGGTTTGGGCATTTACTATTCCCAAATGAAAGGTTGAAAGAAAGGTAACTAGGTTTGCGATGGCAAATAAATCGCCTTTTTGTAAGGAGATCATTGTTTTGAACTTTTTCATGCTCAAAATTAGAACCCCTTCATTTCCTGACTCTTGCCCTATGGCAAGGTTTTAGGCTGTTTTCCCTTAAAGATCTGCTTTAAGCCTGCTCAATGTGTAAGATGTGATTCCTAAATAGGAAGCCACCAATCGGCTGGGAATTCGGTTTAAAATTCCAGGTTGATGTGACATAAGCCATTTCAATCGCTCCAAGGCTGATTTGCCCTGAAAATCATAGATGCGCTTCTGTGAGGTAATGTATGCCTGCTCAAGCATGTTTCGGTAAATCAGATTGACCTGAGGCACAGTATCTACCAGATTCAAAAAGTCAGCTTTTGAAATTTTTAGAAGGATTGATTTTTCGACAGCTTGTATGTTTTCAATAGCGGGTTTTCCCTCAATTAAGCTGGTCAGGCTGGTTCCAAACTTGTTTTCAAATGCGAAATACCGGGTTAATTCCTGCCCTTCAGGTCCGATATGATACATTCTTAGGGTGCCACTACATACAAATAGATTGAAATTACATACTTCACCTTCACGGAGCAGGTATTCATTTCGCTTTACTTTTTGAATCACAAATCGATCCTTAAACTGCGAGAATTCCCCAACAGAAAGGGGAGTAACCGCTTGAATATACTTTAAAAGCTGATCATGAGGGCTCATAATGGTTTATTGGGAGTATTGAATAATAAGTTACCCGATGTAACCGATTTAGCAAACCAAGCAGAGCAATTCATCGGTATTATCCTTATTTTCATTAAAAAAAAGAGATGCTTTCAAATCTTCAAGTTATCCCAAAACTTCCTGCCATCAATTTGGAAGAAACCCAATCTTACTATGAAAATGCTTTGGGCTTTGAGTTGATAAGTCGATACCCAGAATATTTGATAATGAAGAGTGGTACTACCGAGCTTCACTTTTTTGAGTTTAAAGACTTGAATCCCTTGACCAATTATTCGATGATTTACATCCGAGTGCCTTCGGAGATAGAGGAGTTATTTGGAAAATTGAACGAGTCAGGTGCGATCATGCACCCAAATGGCAAACTGGAAATCAAACCTTGGGGAGTGAAGGAGTTTGCGGTTCTAGATCCAAATCACACCTTGCTTACATTCGGTCAATTACTGTAATTAGCGATCACCAAATTTTGCGGTAAGATTGTAGCAGACGAAAGAACAACTTCGTCACTGAATAAACATCTGAATGACTATGAAAAAAGCTGCCTTTTTAATTCTGTTTTTTGCTTTTGGTTTCAGTTCATGTTCAGAAGATGAAGTAGAACCTCTTCAAGCTTGCGATACTCAAAATGTCTTAGTGGATTTGCCTTGGCTGGCTGAGTTGATAGAGGAACAGGAGCAGTTCTTTATAGGACAGAATTATTCTTTCATCTCCACAGGAAAAATTAAGAACAGAAGGGTATTCGTCCTTCAAAACTGCTGCCCTTTCTGTGCCAGTATTTTTCCGGTGTATAATTGCAGCGGAGAGGTATTGGGTTCAATAGGAGAGGAGGGATTTAGATTTGAGGATATTGAGAATATCGAGGTAATCTGGAAATCGTCTGAAAATGGTTGTAATTTCCCCGAATAAACACTGGGAGTTAGGCATGCTATTTTACATTTAACTCAATAATCAATAGCCTTTTAATTCCTCATCACTTTTCCGATACCATTGATTTCCTCTTTGATCACATTAGGATTGCCCTCGTAGCTTACGGTGCCGATGCCATCAACGATTATTGACAAATCACCTTCGCAGTGTACCGCTACTCGGCCTATTCCTGAGGATTTTAGGTTCATGTTTTGAGCGATGAGTCCTGAAGCATCCACATTACCCAATCCATCATTTGACAATCCGATAGAATTGACACTACCGCTGAGATTAATGTTGCCAAGCATTGAAAATACTGCTTTAATCGTATTTGCTTGCAGTTCAAGATTGAGATTGCCAACACCATCTCCTCTAATGGAAATGTCTTTCACTTCAAGAGTTCCCTCAGTTTTGATATTTCCGACTCCGTCAAAGACAAATTCCTCAAGTTCACTTAAAGTCAAGTAGACATCTACCTTGGAGTTTCTTTTAAAGAAGTTTTCATTCACCTTTTCAAAATCCAGCTCCAACCATTCCCCATTCTGAGTTACTTTCAGCTTTTGGGTCAATTCCTCATCTCCTTCGATGCGAAGCATAGGCTTATCTCCTTGTGAAAGGTATAGATTGAATATGCCACTGACTTTTAATTTCTTTGTTCCTTCGATTTCTCGATTATCGCTGACGCTATTTTCAGATTTCCGGTTAAAGTTTAATGTACAGGATTGAAGGATCACTGTCAGCAAGAGTACAGGAAGTAGCAAGTTGGTTTTCATAGTTTTCATCATTTTTTGGAGGGTGATGGATTAGCGGCGAATCATTCCACTGATCACCAGCCGGATTTACAAAACATAAATTTAATCTGGATGAAGTTATCTGCAAATCAGTGAATAAAAAAGACTATGCTTTAAACTGGATGATGCTAAAAAGAAAATTCCCGTCTGGATTGGAATCCGAACGGGAATTTGATGATACAAAAAAACTAAATCGCTTAAGCGACTTTCACATTTATTGCATTCATTCCTTTTTTGCCTCGCTCTGTGTCAAAGGTAACCTTGTCGCCTTCGCGGATGGTGTCTACAAGACCACTTACGTGTACAAAAATTTCCTCTCCTGAGGCATTGTCAACGATGAAG
>CAYTXN010000113.1:1519-9546 GCA_964441195.1 uncultured Limnohabitans sp. | reverse complement strand
TGACAAAGGGATAAAACAAATCAAAATACAAACGTTTGGAGAGGCTACTGTAGGTAACTGGTGTTTTTTGAGAAACCCACCATGGATTTTCATACCGAAGCCGCTCGATAATTTTTTCTGAAGGAATAAGGAAAGAATTATTCATAATTCTATCTATTTCATACAAAAATGTAAAAATAAGTAATGTCAAACAAGTCTAAATTTACATTATTTGCACTAATAAGCTAAAAATTGATTAAAAATACTCTTATTTAAACAACCGATGATACTTGGTGAGACTTTTACCTTCAAGAAGGTTCAACTTTTAAATCATTAAACCCTTTTCCACTTTTTACCAAGAAAGCATCCCAATCGTTTGATAATTAGATGAATGAGGATTAACTTTTATTATTCAATTGTTCACACCAAGAGTTGTGTGGAAAATGAGATCTCATTAAAGATACCCTAACTTAGTTTCCATGGCAACGGAATATCAAAAGCGATCTTCCATTATGTACAATGCCGAAAGCCTAAAGGAGGATTTTTTGTTGTGGGAAAGTCTGAGAAAAGGAAATGAGCTCGCTTTTTCTGCTCTGTACAAAAAATATGTCCAACCACTTTTTAACTATGGAATGCATATTCATTCAAACCGTGAATTGGTCAAAGACTGCATTCAAGAATTGTTTACCAAACTTTGGATGCAGAAAGAGCACCGTAATTCAATAGAAAAAGTGGGGTTTTATCTCTTTCGATCCTTCCGCAACCTCTTGTTTCAGAAAATGGAAGCTACTTCCAAAAGAGTGGGTTTAGATATAGAATCCATTGACCGACAATTGGAAGACCTATCTGTAGAATTTGATTTGATCGAATCAGAACTTGTTGAGGAAAGATACCTTATGCTGCACAATGCCATTCATCATCTTAGCCCACGTCAACGGGAAGTAGTTTTACTTCGATTTTTTCAAAGTCTGGAGCCAAAGGAAATTGCTGACATCATGAATATCTCCGTGGCGGCTGTCTATAATCTTCTTTCTAAAACCATCCAATCGCTAAGAACTAAAGTAAAGTGGGTGGGAATTCTTTACTTCTGTCTCAATTTTGACAAAATAGGTTATCAGTACATTTGATTGAAATAGTTAATTTTATTGGTAGGATATTCTTGAAAATCAAGTATTGATGAGATATCCTATAGGTAAAATAAATTTTTTAAAAAATATTTTCATTTTGATGATGAGTATTTGACCAATCGGGACTCTTTAATAAAAACTGATTTTCCCTGTGTCAAGCTCTTTCCCTGATTACCGAAATTACACTCGTCAGCAACTTTTGGAAGATCCTCATTTCCAAATGTGGGTGTTCCATCCTACCAATCAATCAGAGCAATTTTGGAGTGAATGGATGTTAGAAAATCCAGACCAAATTCCACTGATTGAGGAAGCAAAGGAGCTATTGCTTTCCCTCAAAACAACAGAATTTGAACTTTCTCAGGAAGAAGTTGAGGATGTTTGGACTGATATTCAAAGTAAAATTGGACGTAAAGGAATCCGTCAAGGCATTTTTGAGAAGGGTTGGGTCGGATGGAGAAATTGGGCCGCCGCGGGAGTAGCCTTCATTATTGTAATTGGAATGATATGGAAAATGGTGGGGCCAGAACAAGTAAAATTCTCAACTGGTTTTGCTGAAACACTAGCAATTACTCTTCCGGATGGATCCAATGTGATTCTAAACTCCAATTCCTCGCTGACTTTTACCGATAACTGGGAAACACTTGAAGGACGAGAAGTTTTTCTGATTGGAGAAGCGTTTTTTGAAGTAGTCCATGAGCTGTCTCAGAAGCCATTTTTTGTAAACACTCCGAGCGGAATGGAAGTGGAAGTTTTGGGTACTTCATTTACAGTATATAATCGAGATCAAAAGTCCCAGGTCGTACTCCAGGAAGGCAAGGTTTCACTTTCTCTTCCGAATAATTCCAAACCTCAGGAGAAGATACTTATGCAGCCAGGAGATTTAGTTTCTGTTTTAGAAAATAAGATTGAGAAAAGGAAAGTTAAGGCCGAAAACTATAAGTCCTGGACCCAGAATCTGCTTATTCTGGATCAGACCTCTTTAGAAGAAATCATCCGAGTCGCGCGTGAAAATTTTGGATTGATAGTCGAAGTCGATCCAGCAGTGTCCATGAGTCAAACAGCATCCGGTTCCATGCCTTTGGAAAACCCAGACCACTTTATGGATCTCACTGGAAAGATCTTTTCCATTACCATAGAAAATAATAATTCCAAGTATCAAATAACACCTTAAAACAATGAGTCCAACCCAAAAAACCTATTCCTTTTATGAGAAAGCTTTTACTAATTGTCTGGTTATGCCTATGCGGCTCCCAGATTACGACGGCCCAGTATAGGGGGATTTTAGCCTCTAATGATTCTTTTTTAGAAAAAGAGCCACAGAGGACATCCAAACTTAAATTAAAAGAAGGGCTCCATTCACTGGAGAAAAATTTTGAAGTGTCAATTGCCTTCAAAGATGAACTTGTCAATGACAAATTTGTCCGCCAACCTGTAAAATCTTATTCCACTCTGGAAGAGGGATTAAAGAGATTATTGGAAGGTACAGAATTGGGGTATGAAAAAGCGGGAGATAAATCCTATGTGCTTTACAAAGTAAATAAGAGTAAAAACAAGCTGTTTTCGGCTAGCTCTTCCCCTGTATTTTTTGCCTCTAACAGATCCCAATCAGATTTTCCAAATCCGATCAAGGACAGACAGGAGATTACTACACAACAGCAAAGGATGATTCAAATCAGCGGACGGGTCACTGATGAAAATGGCAACGGTTTCCCAGGAGTAAATATTTTAGTCAAAGGTACCTCTATCGGGTCTGTAACTGATGTGGATGGGAACTACACGATCAATGTACCCGATGCCAATTCCATCTTGATGTTTTCCTTTGTGGGCTATGATTCACAGGAGATTCCCGTCCAAAATCAAACCATTATCAATGTCAAAATGGTAGTGGATGAAAGTAATCTGGAGGAGATAGTTGTCACGGCTTTGGGAATTGAAAAATCCGCAAAAAGTCTGGGTTATGCGACCTCAAGGGTGAAATCTGACGAACTGACAATTAACCGAACACCAAATCTGATGAATGCCCTCCAGGGAAAAGTAGCTGGCGTTAATATCTCGACCCTAGGGACTGGACCAGGTGGAACCTCAAAAATTAGAATTCGCGGTCAGTCTTCGATTTCGGGTCAAAATAATCCGCTCATAGTTATCAATGGTGTGCCTATTGACAATACCAATTTTGGGACAAACCCGGGCAATGCCGGAGCCGACGGTTCCATAGGTGTACGGGGTGGAGGTGTCACCGCTGACGGCGGAGATGGGCTATCCAGTATCAACCCCGATGATGTCGAAGGAATGACAATTCTTAAAGGGGCAGCAGCAGCGGCTTTGTATGGATCCCGTGCAAAAGATGGTGTAATCATGATCACCACCAAATCCAAAGGAGACAATAAAGGCATCGGAGTGACCTATAATCTCAACTATACAAATGAGACTCCACTGGACTTTACGGATTATCAGTATGAATATGGTCAGGGTGAACAGGGCGTCAGGCCAACTACACCCAATCCAACTTCAGGTCAGTGGTCGTTTGGGGAAAAGTTTGCTCCCGGGATGACTCAAGTGTTATTTAATGGAGTTCAAGCACCTTATCAGCCGGTAAGGGGAATAATTAATGATTTTTTCAGAAATGGACAAAACATGACTAATTCAATAACTCTCGCTTCATCAGGTGATAAGGGTGGGTTAAGTTTGTCATTCTCTGATCTAAATAGCAAAGGGATTGTGCCCAATAATAGCTTTAACCGAAAAACTTTCAATTTCGGCTTTGGATATAATCTCAGTCCTAAATTCAGTTTTAGGGGTAATTTCAATTATTCGATAGAGGATAATAAAAACCCTCCCAACATCGGTAATCAGGATAATACCATTCCAGTTGCCTTGTACAACATGGCCAACTCCATGCCTTTAAACATTCTTGATGAAAACAAATACGATGCAGCTGGAAATGAGGCGGTTTATTCAAGATTTCGAAATAGGACCAATCCCTATTTTACTCTCGCGGAGCAGTTTCAGAATATTCGAAGAGATCGGCTATTTGGGAATGTTTCTCTCAAATATGATCTACTTCCCTGGCTCTTTGTACAGGGTAGAGTAGGTCAGGATTACTGGTCACGGGACCACGACTATAATAATTTTCCAACTGGACAAGCCTCGAGAGCTCCTGCTCCTGCCGGATTTGTGAACGGATTATATACCCAAGAGTCCCGAAGATTCAGGGAAATCAATGCTGATTTCTTAATTTCTGCCAATAAGACATTTGGAAAAATAGGGGTGAATGCCAATCTAGGTGGTAATCACATGAAGAGACGACAGGATGTCAATAGTGTTCAGGTA
Source organism: uncultured Limnohabitans sp. (assembly GCA_964441195.1). GTDB lineage: Bacteria > Bacteroidota > Bacteroidia > Cytophagales > Cyclobacteriaceae > Algoriphagus. The sequence continues at coordinate 5,110 of CAYTXN010000113.1, read as the reverse complement.
ACCGATTTTGTAGTTAGAGACCTTTATGTTGTTCAGAATGGTCGAGCAAAAGACCCTTTCTACGATTTATCTGAGCGTGCCGTAAACTCGATTTATGGGTCCGCTGAATTTTCTTTTGATCAATCTCTCTTTTTGACAGCAACTCTTCGAAATGACTGGTTTTCAACACTGTCTGCAGAAAACAGAAGTATCATATACCCTTCAGTAGCTGCGAGTTGGGTTTTTACAGAAAATCTTGGTACCAGTAGTTGGTTTAATTTCGGCAAACTTCGATTGGCTTACGGTGAAGTAGGTAGCGATGCAGATGTGGCACCTTATTCAAATGTGCTGTTTTATAGTATCAACAACAACTTGTTTTCCGGACAGCCGATAGGAGGGCCATTGGGTAATCAACTGCCTAATCCAAATCTAAGACCCATGCGGGTGGCTGAGACTGAAGCTGGTTTGGAGTTAAATCTTTTTCAGGGTAAAGTAAACGTCGATCTGGCAGCCTATCGAAAAATCACAACTGATCAGATCGTTAGTGCACAAATTTCTGATGCCTCAGGTTTTGTGACTACTTCCATCAATAGTGGTCAAAGCTTAAATAAAGGCTTGGAAATGCTGGTGTCCGTTCTGCCAATCGAAACAAAAGATTTCAGTTGGGAGGCCACTTTTAATGGGGCTTATAATATCACAGAAGTACTAAGTCTTCTGACAGACACACCCGGAGAACGGATTACAGTGGGTACACACGTATTTAATGGAGAGCTTCGGCAGATTGTAGGTGAGGAAATGGGACAGATCGCGGGATTTGGATACAGAAGGGATGAGCAAGGCAGGAAAATTTTCGGAGCAAATGGATTGCCTTTGCGTACTCCCGACCTGGTGAATTTCGGAAGTGCGCTTCCCAAATGGGTTGGAGGTATCAATAACAACTTCAATTATAAAGGCATTCAATTTTCTTTCCTCATTGATTTCAAATTGGGGAATATGATGCTGTCAGGTACCAACTTCAATGCCGTCCGTCATGGATTGCATAAAATGACTTTGGAAGGAAGAGAAGGTGGAGTTGTAGGTGATGGTGTAAATGAAAAGGGAGAGAAAAATACCGCAGTGGCTCCTGTCCAATCCTATTGGGAAGTTGTCCGGTCACAAGCATTGGTCGAACCTGTCATCTATGATGGTGGATATTGGAAACTACGACAAATTACCCTGGGATATGATTTTACCAAGTTTTTGCCTCCTAATCAGCCCTTCCGTGCTGCCAAACTCAGTTTTGTGGCAAACAACGTGTTCATGATCAAAAAATGGGTGGATAATATTGACCCAGAATCCTTTGGGTATTCTTCAGATAATCTGGTGGGTATGGAGTCCACAGGCCTTCCCTCTACAAGAGGAATAGGTTTTAATCTCAATCTCAAATTCTAAACTGAGCAATCATGAAATCGAGCATGTCGAAGGTGACACACACTGGGATGATTATCAACTATGCGAGATTCCATGTGACAATTCAAAATCAAATTATAAACACATGAAAAAGATATTTTCCTTATTTGTCCTTTTGGTATTGATGGGTCTGTCTACTGCATGCGACCAAGATTTCGATGAACTAAATACCAATAAAGTCAATCCAACTGCGATTGATCCGGCATTTCAGCTCAACAATGCTATCCTCAATTTGGCCTACACCGGAGGTACTTTGATTTATGAAATGGGAATTGTCCAGCAAGTCATCTCCCCAAATTCAGGTGTGTTAACCGGGGCCAATTACAACCAGGATAACAGAGCTAGCACTCAGAACAACTGGCAGGCTTATTACAGAAATGTGGTCAAAAACACAAGAGATGTCACAAAAAGGATAGAGAATGATCCATCTCGTTCCAATCTGCTCCACATGTCTCGATTAATCCAAGCATTTGCTTTCATGATACTGACTGATACCTATGGAGATATCCCATATTTCCAAGGAGGTAAAGGCTTTACAGACCAGACCTTTTTTCCTGTCTATGATCGACAAGCACAGATTTATGCAGATTTGATCAAAGAAGTCCAAGAATCGGTGGCTGGCCTTTCCGCTTCCGGAAGAGTCGAAACTGCAGATATTCTTTTTGCGGGAAATATCGATAAATGGAAAGCATTTGGAAATTCTTTCTTGCTACGTTTGGGGATGAGGCTGAGCAAAGTGGATCCTGCGAAAGCCCAACAGATTGTTGCCCAAGCAGCGCAGGGACCTCTGATCCTGTCCAATGCTGACAATGCGGCCATCCGTCATGACCCCAATTATCAACACCCTATCGGCAATACCCTGAATTCCACGGAAGCTGCTAATTTTTACCTGACCGAACCTTTCGTGAATTTTCTCAAATCCACCAAAGATCCAAGGCTTTCGGCGATAGCGGTTCGGTATGTAGGGGCGAAATCTGGCCCAGAACAGCAGCCGGCAGTAGCTTCTTTTGATCCTGCACTACAGGTTGGAATGCCTATGGGTAATGATAATGCGGGGGCAGTTAAAGCAGCTGCTAGTTTAGGTTTGGCCAGTTTTTATGATTTCAGTCAGGTGGATCGAAGGAGGATATCAAAGCTCACAGCCCCCAACTATCTGGTAACTGCCTCTCAGACGTTTTTGCTGCTTGCAGAGGCGAGACAAAGAGGGTGGATTTCCACAGGAACAGCGGCAGGTTATTTCCAAGATGGAATAAGAGCGCATATGATTCAGCTTGGTCAGATAGATCCCAATTCCACAATTGCTGAACCAGCCATTCAGGCTTATCTCTCTGCAAATCCTTTGGAACCTTCCACGGCCTTGAGGCAAATCAATACTCAATATTGGGTGTCAAGTTTTATGAATGGCCCGGAGGCTTTCGCCAATTTCCGAAGAAGTGGTTTCCCGATATTGCAACCTAATCCCTTTCCAGGCCGGGAAGTGGTGTTTATCAACCGACTTACCTATCCCAATTCTGAGGTTTCCGTCAACAAGGTGAATTACGATGCGGCAGTTGCAGCACAGGGGCCGGATGATTTGGCAACCAAAGTTTGGTGGGATAAATAGAAGTTTGTAAACTAAGGGGTACTTAAAAGCGGAATTATGAAAAGAGTCCTGGTAGCGACAGTTTTTCTTGTACTTGGGTTTGGTGTTGCCAATGCCCAGCAAATCAGCAAAGAAGAATTGATTTTCTTGACCCAAGAATGGAAAGGGGAACGCTACGAGGATGGCAGACCAAAAGTACCTGATGAAATCCTTGATAGAATGCATCTCGTCACCCACGATGAAGCCTGGGCAGTGATGAAAAACGCCGGTTATTTCTACCAATATGCAGACGGCTGGGAAACCATCAACCCAGACAGCATTTTGATCGGAAGGGCCGTGACCGCGACTTTCATTCCAGGCAGACCCGACATACACAATGCGATTGATGACCGGGGTAAAAAGGAAGGCAAGAAAGGCCAAAACTCCTGGCCTGTCGATATTCTGATCAAAAGAGACGTCTATGTTGCCGACCAGTTTGGAATCCATGTCAATGGACCGACTATCGGGGACAATGTGGGCAACGCTATTTATGCCAAAACCGGAAATGGAATCGTGTATCACGGTTCCATCCGGGATATCGC
>CAYTXN010000113.1:0-1419 GCA_964441195.1 uncultured Limnohabitans sp. | reverse complement strand
CAAATTGATATGAGGTGGTCGGATGACATTGAACGGGATTTTTCACAATGGCTAAACGATCGTATCGATCAACTTCCGGTACCCAAAGCTCAAATTCAGGAATTTCTCAAAAATCGAACTTGGTAACCCTTTTAACAGCCCAAAATGAATCCAAAAAACAACGGCAGGAGATCCTTTTTCTCCAAAACAGCAGGACTAGTCGGTGCGGGAGTACTTGGTACGTTTGGTCAAGGACTTGAAGCTGCAGTAGAAAGAACTCCATCCGCTTCCAATCCCTCGGATCTCAAAATCACCGACCTCAAATGTGGCTACGTAAGAGGGGCGCTTTATGTGAAAATCTATACCAATCAGGATGTTTGGGGATGTGGTGAAGCCGTGGATGCAATTCAAGGGACCTATTATTTGGTCAAAAGAATGGGTGATCAGATTAAAGGTCAAAATCCACTCAACCCCAATCGAATTGCTGAGCAGTTGCGAAAAGGGGCATTTTTCGGCGGAGCCCAAAGCGGTGTATATGTAGCCGTTTTGACAGCAATTGAGACTGCCTTGTGGGATTTGACCGGTAAAGTGTTTGGCGTACCTGTTTACCAGCTTTTAGGAGGGAAATTTCGAGACAAAATCCGCGTGTATTGTGATACCGCACTTTATACTTCAACCAATCCTACGCCTGATGATTATGCCTTGGCTGCCCGAGGCGCTGTAGATCGAGGATACAATGCAGTCAAATTTGATGTAGATGATGGCAGAGACCCGAACAAATACGACCGGTTTAATTGGACAGCAAATCCAATGGAAATTGACCGAATGTATAATGCTATAGCCGCTGTAAGACAGGAGGTTGGTCCCAATATTGACGTTTGTGTGGACATGCATGGGCGATACGATGCGATCACGGGGATAAAAATGGCCAAAATGTACGAGGACCTAAACCTCATGTGGCTTGAAGAACCTGTTCCCGCAGATAATTTAGAAGTGTACAAGAGAATCACACAAGAAACTTCCACCCCGATCTGTGCTGGAGAAAACATCTATTTGGCGTATGGCTTTACCAGACTTCTTTCGGAAAGCGCCATCGACATCATCATGCCTGATATTCAGAAAGCAGGTGGACTCGGGGAAGCTCAGCGAATTGCGAATTTGGCCAATCTATATTATGTGCCGTTTTCTCCCCACATGGTCGCTTCATTTTTAGGTGCGATGGCAGCGTGTCATGTCTGCGCTTCCGTTCCTAATTTCCAGATCATGGAGTGGCAAATCTACATGGACACCCAACCTCTTTGGCAGGATATAGTGACCTACGACGGGCCGAGAACTGAAAACAGTTTCATCACCCTGTCGGAAAAGCCCGGCATCGGCGTCGAAATCAACGAGGAAGGCATGAAAAAACATGCCGTACCCGGAATCCCATTCTTTGAATAA
>CAYTXN010000112.1:0-9624 GCA_964441195.1 uncultured Limnohabitans sp. | reverse complement strand
TATTTTACGATGAGCTTGCACCTTATGGTGACTGGGTCAGAGATGCCCGTCACGGATACATCTGGCTTCCGGCTGTAGAGCAGGGTTTTCACCCATACGGCACCCAAGGCCACTGGGCAATGACCGAGTTCGGCAACACTTGGGTTTCCTACTACGATTGGGGTTGGGCTCCATTCCATTATGGCCGGTGGTACTTTGATGACTACTTCCAAAGCTGGGCTTGGGTTCCTGGCTATGACTGGGGTCCGGCTTGGGTGAATTGGAGAACTGGTGGTGGATACTACGGTTGGGCTCCATTGGGACCCGGTGCATTTATCAATGTCAATATTGGTCTTCCAGCTTTCCACTGGGTTTTCTTGCCAAGACACCGGATCTATCATCACTATGCTTACAGATACTATGCTCCACATCGAACTCGGGTGAGAATCTATAATAACACGACGATCATCAACAACACCTATGTCTATAACAATCAGACCTATGTGACTGGTCCTTCGAGAAGAGAATTGAGGCAAGCAACCGGAAGAAATGTTCCTGTATATCAAGTCCGGAACGCTGAGGCACCAGGTCGAAATTCAATTTCCCGAAATTCACTGAACCTCTACAGACCAGAGATTCAAAATTCCAGAGACCGAGTTGTAGAATCCCGACCATCTAGAGTACTGGAAGCTGATCAGGCAAAAAGTGCCAGAAGCAGCAGAGAACTAAATGCAACTGCTCCGTCCAGAAATTCAACTACTGGAACAAATTACTCTGGCAGAACTCTTGAGTCACCAAGCAGATCTACGCTAAACTCAGAGGTACCAAGCGCTAGAACTGCTCCAAGCAGATCTACTAGCCCATCGGTGAATGAAGGATCACAAAGACCAGTGGTAACGCCAATGCCAAATGACACTCGCAGCAGAAGCACTGCTCCTGCGCAAGTTCAGAGGCCAACTACACGCGAAGCCACTCCTGCGAGATCGAGCGAGATGAGAACTACCCCAAACTCGAATCAGCGAACTACTGCTCCGGCAAGTAGGGTTGGTAGCGAAGTGAGAAGAACGGAAACAAGAACTCAGCAACCTGCTCCAAACCGAAGCTCTGTGCAGCAGTCGAGACCTGCACAAGCTCCGGCAAGGGTTCAAGCCCCTGCTAGAACTCAGGCTCCTCAGGTGAAAAGTAGTCAACCTTCGAGAAGCCAAGTTTCTCAACCGGCAAGAACGCAACAAAGCAGACAATCTCCGCAGGTGAAGTCGTCTGCACCTGCTAGAAGTTCTGCACCTGCGACTCAAAGCAGAACTAGCAGCACGCCTAGCAGAAGTAGCGGCAGAGGTAATTAAGTATATAAACTAAACCAATTATTGGGCATGGATTCGAAAGGATTCATGCTTTTTTTTTGGATGTCATGTGGCTGACAATTGGGTAGTTGGAAAATTTAGAAGTTGGTGGAAAAATAATCTGACATGTTATTTCTCAAGAAAGTGGTCGCCTATGAATTGCTTCTTTTCGCAACTTGGTCTTGCATAGGTGTAGATTATCAAGACGATTCTATTGTGGATCCTCAGATCAAATTAGAAACCGAACAAATCGGTATAAGAATAGGGCAACAACTTCAGCTTATGCCCTCGTACCTCGATGAATATGGCCAGGAAAAATCCGTCCCGTTTACTTATTTAACCTCCAATCCTGATTTAGTGGAAATCAATGCAACTGGCTTGTTAAGAGGCATATCCACCGGGACCGCATTTATTCAAATAAGTTTTGAAAAGAAAGCGATGATCACAATTCAAGTCAATGTGGTAAGCAATTCGGAGGAAGTAGCCGTGGTTAAAATATCAACCGCAAGCCGAGTTCTTTTTCCCGGTCAAAAAACCCAGATGGAAATTAGCATTCAAAACTTAGATGGGAATGAGTTGGGTGGAAAAACCATCCAGTGGTTTTCTGAAAATGATGTCATTGCTTCGGTGGATCAGGATGGATTGGTAACTGGGGATAAATTCGGAAAAGTTGACATTCATGCAAAAGTGTCAGGCGTCAAAAGTAATCCCATTACTATCACGGTGGGCGTACAGCAGCTTTCTGGCACATTCGTTCCGGCCGGAGGATATCGCGCTAAAGGCATGGCTTTCCTAAATCAGGAAAATGGGCTAATTCTTCGTTTAAGTCCGGATTTCGAAACGAGCTTTGCACTTGGAACTTTTGTATACCTCGCCAATTCCACAAACGGCTCCGAAATCCGTGCATCGGGCCTTGAAATCGCCGAAATCAGAACTAATGGCGCTCATACCTTTGATATCACGGCCAAGTTTCCTGATGTTCAGATCACAGATTACAAATATGTGATCATCTTTTGCAAGCCCGCAGCAGTGACTTTTGGTTTTGCTGAGATGAAAAATTGAAATGGAAAAGTTGCTAATCACTTCCTTTTTCCTCCTTTTAGTAGGTACTTGTTTCGCTCAAGGCTGGAGTCAAAAACAGAGCGAAGGCTATTTCAAACTCGGTTATAACAGTATCCGAACCAATTCCTATTTTTCGCCGGATGGAAGCCAAATCCCAATCACCACCACGGGAATCTTCAGCATCGGCCTGTATGGAGAATATGGGATCAGTTCTCGGCTGACAGCCATCGCCAATGTGCCGTTCTGGGTGAAAAATACCCTGAACGAAGTCCGCTTTAATCAAAGTGGAAACAGCATTCCCGGAGATTCTTTTTCCTCTTTTGGAGACATGGATTTGGGAGTGAAATATGGGTGGTTTCAGGATAAACCGGTTGTGCTCGCTACATCATTGATTTTTGGGATTCCTTCGGGAAAAACGGGCGGCGGTGAGACGGGAATTCTACAGACAGGAGATTCGGAGTTCAATCAGATGTTTCGAACCGACCTGAGTTTTTCCCTGCCAAATTCAATTTATTTTTCTGCGTTTGGAGCCTTCAACAATCGCACGCGGGACTTTTCGGACGAAATCAGGTATGGTTTTGACCTTGGCTATTTTAAGAAAAAAATTCTGGTAGCCTTTCACTTCAATGCCATCCAATCGCTCCAAAACGGGGATGCCGAAAATGTAAACAACGGAATCTTTTCCAACAACCTTGAATTCTTACTTCCATCGATAGAAGTAGGTTGGTTTTTCCCAAATAACCTTGGGATCTCTGCCTATGCCAATCATGTCATTCGAGGTCAAAATGTCCTCAACGGTCCCGGTTACGGTATCGGCCTTTTCTATCAACTTAAGAAAACACCTTAATTCAAATTCTATTCGTATGAAAACTCTTTTCTTGCTTGCTCTCGCCTTTTTTATTCAAACTGTAGCTTTCGCCCAAAAACCAGAAGTGTATCTCGCTAACGGCAAGGCAATCGGAGGCTATGATCCCGTCGCTTATTTCACTGAAAAGAAACCAGTCAAAGGCAAAGATGAATTCAAATCCGTCTATATGGAGGCCAATTGGTACTTTTCGAGTGCTGCCAACAAAAAGCTTTTTGACGCAAACCCACAGACTTACGCTCCGCAATATGGAGGTTATTGTGCCTTTGGTGTGGCAGGTGGATACAAGGCGAAAATTTCTCCGGATGCATGGTCAGTGGTGGACAACAAACTTTACTTAAATTATAACTTGAATGTCCAAAAAGACTGGCTCAAAGATCAAAATGGAATGATCAAAAAAGCCGACAGTAACTGGACTACCGTCAAAAAACAGTAAAATGAATAGCTTCGAGGTCAGGCAACCAATTTTCCAAATCACCCAAAAAAGTGAGGCTCTAGCTTCCCTCGACCCAACCTCCGAGACCAATCCTTTCGAGTTTTGGCCTGCATGGGCAGTCCACCTTCCAATGTATCTGCTTGGAATCTATTGGGGAATCCGCTTGCGAAATCTCAATTACTTCCAAGCTGTAAATCCTGCTTTGGAAAATGGAGGGCTTTTCAACTATTCAAAATTTGACTCGATGGTCGACTTTGCTGAGGGAAGTATCCCAAAAAGCATTCTTCTTCATCCTCCCCATAATTTGGATTATATACTGGAAAAAGCGGTGAATAATGGAATTCACTTCCCTTTGATCCTCAAACCAAACATCGGAGAGCGAGGTCGAGGCGTCCAAAAAATCACGAATCAAACCGAAGTCCAACAATACCTTGAGATGTTCAAAAACGAATCCGTAATTCTGCAGGAGTTTATTTCCAAAAAGGAAGAATACGGTGTTTTCATTATCAAAAATCCTGTAACAGGCCAACTGAGCATCCCATCTATCACTCAAAAAATCCCGCTGCAAGTCATTGGAAACGGTGTGGATTCTGTCCAAAAGCTCGCCGAAAATCACCCAAGGGTCAGACGATATTTACTAGAAATCCCGGAAATGCTTTTAGAAATCATCCCGATAAAAAATGAAATCCTAAAACTCAGTCACAAAGGAAATCACTGCAAAGGAGCGATGTTTCTGGATCAGTCGGAGCTGATTTCTCAGGAAGTTTTGAATGCTTTTGAGCAAATCTGTCGTCCGATCTCGGGCTTCTACTATGGTAGACTTGATGTGAAAGTGGATTCTGCGGCAGATCTCGAGGATGCTTACGAAGTCTCTATTCTGGAAGTAAATGGCGCCAATGCAGAACCGATCCACATCTATTCACCGGGAAATTCCTATTTCGCTTCGCTAAAAATCGTTGCAACATTCTTCAGAGAGATGGCAAAAATCGCCAAATTTAATCTGAAGTCCATGCCAACCAAACCTAGCTTTTCAGCTTTGAAACTCAGTTATCTATCCTATAAACGTCTCATAAGTAACACCAATGAGTGATGAAATTAAATTTTGGCATTTGAGAAATCATCAGCTGTTTTGGGTGCTGAACAATTCACAGGTGAGGCAACTCTGCATCATCACCAACTTCAAGCGAGCCAAAAAAGGCGAAATGATTGATTTTGGAGACAATGAAAGCTCCAGGATCTACCTACTTAAGCGTGGCAATCTTAAGGTCGTCCAAGTCGATGAGGAAGGGAATGAATTGATCGTGGATATTATCCAAAAGGGAGAATTGTTTGGTTCTCTCAACTTTGACAAAGACGAAAGTACCTATGAATATGCGCAGGTTTTGACCGATAGCGTAGTGCTCTGCAGCTTCAATACCGCGGACTTTGAGCGCTTGTTGGCCGAGAATCCTTCCTTGGCTATATCTTATACCAAGCTCATCGGCTTTCGGCTGAAGCGGGTCAAAAACAATTATTCCAATCTCTTTTTCAAAAACACAAAAGAACGACTTATCGCTTTTCTAACAGATTGGGCGAAGCGTGAAGGCCGATTCACTGGCAATCAGGTCTGCATCGACAACTTTCTCACCCAAAAGGAAATCTCCCAGATCATCTGCAGCTCTCGGCAGACTACCACCCAGCTTTTCAACGAATGGGAACAGCAGGGTTTGATCACCTACTCCAGAAAGGAAATAATGATAAAAAACTTGCGCGAACTCGCCTGAATTTGCTCAAAGTGTAAGTTTTATGACAATTGGGTTTCGATTAGCACTGCATCTTGGAGGCATAAAACCATTAAATCTCAAGACTATGCTGCAAGGACCGGGCTTTCCGCTCAATTCATTTACAAATGCCAAATACCTCAGTTGGGCACTGCGGATTTTGGCGGCAATTATTCTGATTCAATCCCTGATTTTCAAGTTTGGTGCGCATCCAGATTCGGTGATGTTATTTACTACTTTGGGTGTCGAACCTTTTGGAAGAATATGTTTAGGTGTGATTGAATTAATTGTCGCCATCTTAATTCTCACGCCAAAAACCACACTTCTTGGTGCAATTTTGGGAGTATTCATCATGATTGGCGCTTTGGGTGCACATATTTTCCAAATTGGAATTATATTCAATAATGATGGTGGAAAGCTGTTCGGACTGGCATTGGTCTGTTTTCTGGCTTGTGTAGGGCAGGTGATTATCCTTAAAAATCAATTGATCAGCTACATCAAAAGTCGCTATGTTATCTAATTCCTGCTCCGCTCAACTCGAAGAACTCAGCGAACTCATACACCAACTCCCTCCTGGATTATACTCAGAACTTTCGCCTGTTTTCCGCACTGCTTCCATCGGTCAGCATGTCCGTCATATTTTGGAGCTTTTCGAATGCTTGATTTCTCAGTATGATTCAGGCGAGATCAATTATGATCTACGAAAAAGAGATTTAAAACTCGAAAATGATCCTGTTTTTGCACTTGAAAAAATCAGAGAAATACAGTCCAAAATCAACTTGCCAGACAAAGATTTGCTGCTTTTTCCGGATCAAAATCCTAAAACTGAGGGAATCCAAACAACCTATTTTCGGGAGCTTTTGTACAATCTGGAGCACTGTGTCCATCATCAGGCATTGATCCGATTGGCTTGTCATGCCATTCCCGGAATCTTCATTTCTGAAAATTTTGGAGTTGCGAAATCCACCCAAAACTATCAGAACCAACTCGCTTCCAATCACTGAGATTAGCTACCGAACTTAGGTATCGAGTGAACTAAACTTCGACTTTTTCCCTATCTTTTCATTTCAAAACCACCGCTTGAAAATGAAAAAGATATTATCCTTTTTGCTGCTTCTCAGCAGCATTAGCTCCTATTCCCAAACCTTCGATTCCTCCCTCCCACTGAAATACCGCAATATCGGTCCCTTTCGTGGCGGGCGTTCCGTCACTGCCACAGGCGTGGTTAACGATCCCCTGACCTATTATTTTGGCACTACAGGTGGAGGAGTTTGGAAGACTTCAGATGCAGGACAGCATTGGGAGAATATCTCCGATGGATTTTTCACGACAGGTTCGGTGGGAGCCGTGGCTGTCGCCGAAAGCAATCCCAACATCGTCTATGTCGGCATGGGTGAGCATGCGCCAAGAGGAGTGATGACCTCCTATGGAGATGGCATGTACAAATCCACCGATGCAGGCAAAACCTGGAAAAAGCTCGGTTTGGAGAAAACGCAGCACATCTCACGCATTCAAATTCACCCAAGCAATCCTGATGTGCTTTTCGTCGCAGCTCAAGGTGCGCTTCACGCTCCAAATGAAGACAGAGGCGTTTACAAATCCATCGATGGTGGTGCAACTTGGGAAAAAGTCCTTTTCGTGGATAACATGACGGGGGCTGTGGAACTGTCCATGGACATGAATTATCCCGAGATTCTCTATGCTGCCATGTGGGAGCATCAGCGTTTCCCTTGGCAGGTGAAGTCTGGAGGTCCGGGTTCGGGCCTCTACAAATCCACCGACTCAGGCAAAACCTGGAAGAAAATCCATAAAGGCCTTCCTGAGGAAAAAGGTAAAATGGGAATTTCAGTCTCCAGAGCAAATTCCAACAAGGTCTATGCACTCATTGAAAGCGATACCGAAAAGGATCTTGGTGGACTTTTCGTTTCTAATGACGCAGGAGAAAGCTGGACATTGATCAACAAGAGTAACCGACTCACGCAGCGGGCTTGGTACTACATCGAGGTCTTCGCTGATCCGATCAACGAGCACAAAGTTTATGTGCAAAGCGCTCCTTTTTTAGTTTCGATCGATGGAGGAAAAAATTTCGAAGACATTGACGGAGCACACGGTGACTACCACGATCTCTGGATCAATCCTAAAAATGCCAATAACATGATCCTTGCCGATGACGGCGGTGGATCGATCTCATTTAACGGTGGCAAAACTTGGTCCACCCAGAGCAATATGCCAACGGCCCAGATGTACCGCATCAACACAGACAATCAGTGGCCGTATCGCATCTATGGCGGTCAGCAGGATAATACTTCACTGGTGATTTCCAGCATTGGCTTGGGCCGTGGTGGGATTTCACAGGAGCATTGGAACTACTCCGCTGGTGGAGAAAGCGCCTTTCTGGCATTCGATCCTGATGATCCGAGATATGTACTTGGAGGGAGCTATCAGGGCACAATCGAGGTCCTGGATATGGAATCTCAGGGTTCGACCAACATCATGGCGGCGCCGATTCAATACCTCGGTATGGATGCTAAAGACATGAAATACCGCTTCAACTGGAATGCTCCAATCATCTGGTCTCAGCACGAACCGAATACTTTTTACCATGCTGCACAGGTCCTGCTGAAAACTCAGGATTGGGGCAAAACCTGGACTGAAGTTTCTCCTGACTTGACCCGAAATGAGAAAGAAAAGCAAGGCAAAGGCGGCGTGCCCTACACCAATGAAGCCGTGGGCGCTGAAAATTACGGGACAATCGCGTATGTCATCGAAAGTCCGCACGAGGCTGGAGTGATCTGGTCAGGTAGTGACGACGGACTTGTCCAACTGACCCGAGACAATGGAAAAACCTGGACCAATGTCACCCCAAAAGGCCTTGCTGAATGCTTGGTTAATGCGATCGAAGTTTCTCCACACGATCCGGCAACGGCCTACATTGCCACAACTCGCTACAAATTCAACGATTACACCCCTGGTCTTTACAAAACCACAGACTACGGAAAGACTTGGACTAATATTTCCAAAGGCATTCCGACAGGCGCATTTACCCGAGTGGTGCGGGAAGATACCAAGGTGAAAAACTTGCTTTTCGCCGGAACTGAGACAGGAATGTACATCTCCAAAGACGGTGGTGCCAATTGGAATTCGTTTCAACTCAATCTTCCACTGACACCGATTACCGATCTGAAAGTAGCCCATGACGATCTGATCGTCGCGACTTCAGGTCGCTCCTACTGGATCCTCGACGAACTCAATGCCGTGCGCGAACTCCAGCCTAAAGTCGATCAAATCAAACTTTACACGCCGGAAGTAGCACTTTTGGGAAGCTGGTCTTCCAGCATGAATGGAGGAAACCTGGATGGATTCAAAGGAACACATCCTTTTCAAGGACAAAATCCTGCAAATGGCATGGTCATTTACTACCACCTGCCAGAAAGCTTCGCTGACAGCACCGAACTGACTTTGGAAGTCTTGGATCCCGAAGGTAATCTCGTGCGAAAGATCAGTTCCAAAAAGGATTCAGACTTCACGCCGTGGGATGGTGGGCCATCTCCCGAACCAACGATTTCTACCCGTAAAGGAGTGAATCGGTTTGTATGGAATCTGCGCTATCCTACTGTCCCTGGAGTGACTGGCGCCTACATCGAGTCAAGCTATTCCGGACACAAAGCCATCCCTGGAACTTATACTCTTCGCCTGAGCGGAGGAGGAGTCACAGCAGAAGCCAAAGGTGAAATCAAAGATATTCCTGCTTACAATCTGACGCCAGCCGATTACCGGGAATACCACCTTTGGATGACCCAATTGGAATCCGGAATCACTACGATGCATGAGATGGTGAATAAGGCTAAGGATTACCAAGATCAATTGGCCGAACTGCTTAAAAAACTGGAAGGCAAACCTGAATATGCCCAATTGAAAACAGAAGGTCAAAAACTGCTAAAAGAACTCAAGGCCTGGGACGAGGAAATGGTGCAGCGCAAGTCCACCGCTTACGATGATGTGGAAAACTTCCCCAACAAGTTCACCGCCAACTTTATGTTTATGATGAACCATGGAGAAAGCAGCATTCCAAAGATCAACGAAGGCACCAAAGCCCGCTACAAGGAACTGATGGAACAAGGAAAACCTCTGGAAGAAGAAGGTTATCGCCTCATTGATACCGCCGTTCCGGCATTTAATAAG
>CAYTXN010000111.1:0-9704 GCA_964441195.1 uncultured Limnohabitans sp. | reverse complement strand
TCTTTCCTTTTCGGTGAAAAATATAGGCTTAAATTTTAAAAAACCAATGGCTGTGGTACTTTTAACAAGGAATTTAAAATTCATTTAAAAATAACAATGAAGCTTTCTGATATACGCAAAGAATATACGATCAAATCCCTGGATTTCAATGATGTAAGCTTCGACCCTTTTCATCAGTTCAGAGTATGGCTAGACGAAGCGATTGATTCGGAAGTTCCTGAAGTCAATGCAATGTGTCTTTCGACGCTTGGATTAAATGGATTTCCGAATGCTCGAATCGTACTTTTGAAAGAGATGGATCATGGATTCGTTTTTTTTACGAATTATGAAAGTGAAAAGGGACAGGAAATTAATGCCAACCCAAAAGCCTCGCTTACTTTTTTCTGGCCGGAGTTGGAACGACAGGTCAGAATAATGGGTCAAATCGAGAAAGTAAATGAATCGGAATCCGATACTTATTTCCACTCCAGACCTATTGGTTCACAAATCGGGGCATGGACTTCTCCCCAAAGTCAGACTATCGCTAATCGGGAAGAGTTGAATGCCAAACTTGAACTAATGGAAAAGCGGTTTTCTACAGAAAAAATCAGCAGACCTACTTATTGGGGTGGATATCGGCTTTTACCATTAAGAGTTGAATTTTGGCAAGGAAGACCAAGTAGACTACATGATCGGATATGCTATCAAAAAAGTGAAGCTGGAAAATGGGAAATTACCAGACTCGCTCCTTAATTATTTCAGATCAAAAAGATCCGTCACTCCGATAAATCTCTCTATTGTAAATCCCTCTCCATATTTGGTTAAGATTCGGTGTCCAAATTCTCTGGCTCTTGACTCTATAAATGGTAGAAACTCAGGCGAAGAAATAAAACTTGCAGGCTCCTGACTAGCTGGATCGTAAAACTGGGATTTGAAAGCCATAATACTGGCTACTTTGGTATCCCAAAATTCAGAGATATCAAAAATGAAATCTGGCTGAATGTAATTATTTTGAATATAATGGTAGACAAACTTAGGCCTCCAAGGATCTTGTGCTACCCCATCAATATTGGTTTCTATCTTTCTTAACCCACTCATAAAGCAAGCATGAGTTGCTAAGCTGGCTCCTTTGCCATGATCGGGATGACGGTCAGATACTGCATTGGCCAACACTATATCGGGTTGGTATTTGCGAATTATCTTTACCAATTCCTGTTGGTGGGCTTCATCATCTTTGAAAAATACATCTGCAAAACCCAAGTTTTCTCTAGCACTCAATCCCAAGATTTTTGCGGCCTCATTGGCTTCTTGTATTCTCATTTCAGGAGTGCCCCTAGTACCCATTTCTCCTTGAGTAAGGTCGACAATCCCGACCTTGTATCCTTTGGCCACATGAGCTGCAATGGTTCCTGAGCATCCTAATTCGGCGTCATCAGGGTGTGCTGCAATTACTAAAATGTCCAATTTTGTCATTTTCTTAGCATTTATTTTACTCTCAAGTTTTGCCCTACTCGCAAAATTGTCCTTGAACTTATCCCATTCAATCGCGTCAATTGCGCCACTGTGACACCATATCTTCTGCCAATTGATCCTAAGGTGTCACCTCTCTTAACACGATGATATGCGGCAGAACGAGCTTGAATAGTCTGCCCAAAAAGTTCTTTCGAAACCAATAAATCCTGCACTGAAATTTCATTAGAAGGAAAATCATACACCCGCTCCGGATCAAATGGTACACCTTTATATCGTAGCTCGTAATGTAAATGAGGTCCGGTACTTCTTCCCGTGGAACCGCCTCTTCCTAAGAGATCTCCGGCTTTGACTTCATCGCCTACTTCAGCAACATGTTTGGATAGATGACCATAGACCGTTTCCAGTCCATTTTTGTGTCTAACTACGTAAAAATAGCCGTATCCATATCGATCGTAAGATTTGACCCGAACTATCCCATCAAAACCAGAGTAGACAGGATCGCCCGTTTCTAGGTCCAGATCGGTACCGTAGTGCATTCTCCTCCAACGATAGCCGTACTTTGAATTAACTATGGGGTTAGGGACTGGCATTTTCCAGCCAAGACCAAACCTCGGGTCATATAACCGTAAATTCAAGCTATCAGAAAAAGTCCGAATGTCGTAATTATAAATGTCTACTTTTTGACTGTCCCAATTCGAAAAATATTCATAGGCGGTCACCCAAATACTGTCAATCTGAATCTGTTCCGAAACTCGAATCATCTGATTGGTGGGAGCCCAAGACATTCCACTCGGATCTTCACTAATGATAGATCGTATTCGGGCTAGATTAACATCATATTGAAAAATCAAGGAATCTGTCTGAGAAGAAAGAGTTCTCAGATATGATTCTTGGTCAAATTGCCTCAACTCGATATTTCTTCGTTCTTGAGTATTTGCTGGTACTGTGGTATTGTTTCTCTTGATAATCTTTGGAAAAACTTGAGCATTGGCTTCAAAAAAACCAATGCTCATTAGTATTACCAAAATTACTTTCAGATTGAAATTCCTCATCAATTGGATTTAATGATTCTCTTGTGAAGCGAGGAAGCGTTCTGCATCCAATGCTGCCATACAGCCTGTCCCAGCTGCAGTAACTGCCTGTCTGTAAACGTGATCCTGAGCATCACCACATGCAAAAACACCCTCTACATTGGTTTTAGTACTTCCAGGAATAGTCTTGATATAGCCAGAAGAATCCATGTGGATGAAATCTTTGAAAATTTCCGTGTTTGGTTGGTGACCAATAGCAACAAAGAAGCCAGAAATTGGTATTTCGCGCTTTTCTCCAGTTTTATTGTTTACCAGTCTAACTGCCTCAACTTCCTCTTTTCCAAGAATCTCCACAGTCTCAGTATTCCAAAGAATTTCAATCTTTGGATTATTGATTACACGATTTTGCATAATCTGAGAAGCTCTCATTTCTTCTCTTCTTACGATCATATAGACTTTGGAACAGATGTTAGACAAATAAGACGCTTCCTCACAAGCGGTATCGCCAGCACCTACTATAGCTACATCCTGACCTTTGAAGAAAAAGCCGTCGCAAACTGCACACGCTGAGACTCCTTTTCCATTCAATCTAGCTTCACTTTCTATCCCAAGCCATTTTGCAGAAGCTCCTGTCGAAATAATCACTGTATCAGCAAGGATCGTAACTTGATCATCAACTGTTATTGCATAAGGGCGAGCATTGAAGTCAACTCCTGTCACCATTCCATAACGAACCGATGTGCCAAATCTTTCAGCCTGCTTCCTAAAATCTTCCATCATTTCAGGTCCCATCACGCCATCAGGGTATCCTGGGTAATTTTCGACATCGTTGGTAATGGTGAGCTGACCGCCAGGCTGTCCGCCAGTGTACAATACGGGTGATAATCCTGCTCTGGAAGCATAGATAGCTGCAGTATAACCCGCAGGGCCTGATCCAACGATCAATACTTTGACCCGTTCTATTTCTTGATTCATTAAATGTTTGTGTTAAAGCGGTTAAATTTTACTATTTCTACATTTGAAACAAAACTGAGAGAAGTTAAAATTCCCTATGGTGAGGATTGTTACTTACTATCAGAGAAATAATTTTAGGAAATGGGTCAAAATAAAAAAAGGGGCCTAAGCCCCTTTTAATGTTTTATCCAAGATAAGGTTTCAGGGTCTTACTTCGAGAAGTATGACGCAACCTTCGAATGGCTTTCTCTTTGATTTGCCTTACCCGTTCGCGGGTCAAATTAAATTTCTCACCTATTTCCTCAAGAGTCATGGCATGCTCACCATTCAATCCAAAGTAAAGGGTAATAACATCCGCCTCTCGCTGTGTCAATGTTGAAAGCGCACGCTGTACTTCCTTTCGAAGCGAATCGGTCATCAATCCATCATCGGGCTTTTCGTCGCCATCATTTTCCAAGACATCAAGAAGACTGTTTTCTTCGCCCTGCACAAATGGAGCATCCATGGATACGTGACGTCCTGAGATCTTCATGGTATCAACTACCTCGGATGCAGTGACTTCAAGCACTTCAGCTAATTCTTCTGGTGAAGGCTCTCGCTCAAACTTTTGCTCTAATTCGCTGAAGGTTTTTGAGATCTTGTTCAATGAACCGACTCTGTTCAATGGAAGTCTAACGATTCTGGATTGCTCAGCCAAAGCCTGCAAAATAGATTGTCTAATCCACCAAACCGCGTAGGAAATAAACTTGAAACCACGAGTTTCATCAAATCGTTGAGCGGCTTTGATCAAGCCTAGATTTCCTTCATTGATTAGATCTCCGAGAGAAAGTCCTTGATTTTGGTATTGTTTGGCTACAGATACCACAAATCGAAGGTTTGCTTTTGTCAGTTTTTCGAGGGCAAGTTGATCGCCTTCACGAATTCTTTTTGCCAAAACAACTTCTTCGTCTGCTGTCAACAGGTCGACTTTTCCAATCTCCTGTAAGTATTTATCCAGGGACTGGGATTCTCTGTTGGTAATCTGTTTGCTAATTTTTAGCTGCCTCATTCAGAATAGAATTTGAGAAATAAATTTTTAATTATTTAAGATAGTCAATTGTTTGATCTTGCCTGACTTTAAGCAACAGGTTTTTCAGGTTTTGGCAGAAGTGCCTTTCTTGAAAGTTTGAATTTTCCTGTCTTTTTGTCCACATCGATCAATTTAACCATGATCTCTTCACCTGGTTCAAGTACGCCATCCATACTTTCCAATCGCTCCCACTTCACTTCGGAGATATGGAGTAAACCATCTTTGCCTGGCATAAATTCCACAAAGGCTCCAAAAGGTTGTATGTTTTTTACTTTACCGCTATAAGTTTCACCGATCTCAGGTTGTGCCACTATCGATTTTATTCTTCTAATGGCAGCATCCATATTGGATTGATTTGCAGAGAAAATATTGATTTTACCCTGATTATCAACCTCTTCAATAATGATTGTAGCTAAAGTATCTTTTTGGATCTCTTGTATCACCTTTCCTCCAGGCCCAATTACCGCGCCAATCAATTCCTTAGGTATCCACATCATAAATGATCGTGGAGTATGAGGTTTAAGATCTGCTTTTGGAGCAGCTAGTGTTTTGGTGATTTCATCCAAAATATGTAAACGGCCTTCTTTTGCCTGATACAAAGCTTCTTTCAAAACAGAGTAATCCAAGCCTTCTACTTTAAGGTCCATTTGACAAGCAGTGATGCCTTTGGAGGTTCCTGTAACTTTAAAATCCATGTCACCTAAGTGATCTTCATCCCCAAGAATATCTGAAAGAATGGCATATTTTCCGGTTTTAGCATCGGAGATCATCCCCATTGCGATTCCGGTTACTGCGGATTTAATTGGAATTCCAGCATCCATCAAGGCTAATGATCCTGCGCAAACAGTTGCCATTGATGATGAACCGTTAGATTCCAAAATATCCGATACGATTCTGATTGTGTATGGATTTTCGTTATCAGCTGGAAGTACTTTTTTCAAAGCTCTCATCGCAAGATTACCGTGACCGACTTCCCGTCTTCCAGGACCTCTGTTGATTTTTACTTCACCTGTAGAAAAACCCGGGAAGTTGTAGTGTAGGTAGAACTTATTGTATCCAGAGATCATCGCTCCGTCTACCATTTGCTCGTCCATTTTAGTACCAAGCGTACAAGTAGTAATGGACTGAGTCTCTCCTCTTGTGAAAACCGCTGATCCATGTGCCGATGGCAAGTAATCAACTACAGACCAGATAGGTCTGACCTCGTTCAGTTCTCTACCGTCAAGTCTTTTCTTGGTTTCAAGAGTAAGATTACGAGCAGCTTCCTTATGGATTTTATGGAAATAAGGTCCAATTAGGCTAGTTTCAAAACCATGATCTTCACCTAAACTTGAAACAAATTCCTCCTTAATTTTTTTCACCAAATCAGAACGTTCTGATTTATTGGCGATTTGTTTAGAAACTGATTCGAAAAGCTTACCATAAAGTTCAGCTTTCATTTTATCAAAAAGTGCAGGATCAGTTTTTTCGTGATTATAAACACGTTTAACTTCTTTACCTACGGCTTTGGTCAATTCCATTTGAACATCGCAATGTCTCTTAATTTCTTCGTGTGCAAATTGAAGTGCTTCAACCATTTCATCCTCAGAAATTTCGTTGGCTTCACCTTCCACCATAAGAATATATTCTTTGGAGCCGGCAACGATGAATTCCATATTAGACTTCTCCAATTGGGATGGAGTTGGATTTATAATAAAGGTCCCATCTAATTTGGCAACTCGAACTTCTGAAATAGGTCCATTAAAAGGAATATCGGAAACAGCCAATGCTGCAGAAGCTGCCAATCCCGCTAAACAATCAGGAAGAACATTCTCATCAGCGGACATTAGCGTAATAGATACATTGGTATCTGCGTGGTAATCATCTGGAAAAATTGGACGAATAGCGCGATCAACAATTCGGCTAATCAAAATTTCATAATCAGAAAGTCTTCCTTCTCTTTTTAAGAATCCGCCGGGGATTTTTCCGGAAGCTGCAAATTTCTCTTGGTAATCAACTGACATCGGCAAAAAGTCAACTCCCTCTCCTGCCTCCTTTTTGGATACTACAGTGGCCAAAATCATGGCTTTTCCCATCCGCACAACTACTGCACCATCTGCTTGTTTTGCAAGTGCACCCGTCTCAATTGTGATTTCTCTGCCATCCTGTAAGTGGATGGTCTTTGTGATCAAATTTGGTAACATAAATAATTATTAGATTGATTTCTTCGGTTTGAAAAATATTGGCATCTAGCTTAAAAAGAAAAAAGTAAGGTTTTCAAAATAGAAAACCTTACTAAATGTTTATTTTCTGATTCCGAGCTCAGCAATAATTGCTCTGTAGCGCTCGATTTCTTTCTTTTGGAGGTAATTCAGCAAGCTTCTTCGCTTACCGACCAACTTCAACAAACCCAATCTGGTGGAGTGATCCTTTTTGTTTGACTTCAAGTGAGTAGTCAAATGTTGGATTCTGTGAGTGAAGAGGGCAATCTGTGATTCAGGAGATCCTGTATCGTTAGCAGATTTTAACCGTCCATGATTTTGAAACAACTCTTGTTTTTTCTCTGGTGTTAAATACATGTTTAGCTAAATTAATTAAAACAGTCACAAAAGTAAGACTAATTATTGAAAAAGTAAATAATCAATTGGACTTTGCTGAGGATTTAGGTAAAAATCCGGTGACTTTTTTCCAAATACCAGCATAAAAATCTCCCTCAAATAATCTAGCGTCTTTTCTTGCCTGCCTTAAAAAAAACAATCCAAAAGGCAGTAGACATAGATTTGAGAATATTGTTCCAAAAAACGAGTCCGTCACGCCTTCCTTTGCCCATTTTTCACCAGTGATAGTCAACATGTAAAACATGATAAAAAATATAATAGATATTAAAACAGGCATGCCAAGGCCACCTTTTTTAATTATTGATCCTAATGGTGCCCCAATCAAAAACATAACAAAACAAGCTATAGCTTGGGTATACTTTTGATACCACGCGATTTCATACCTTCTAAATTCTCGCTCATGGTTGTCTATTTGAGACATTTTGACATTAAATGTATTCTTCAGGTTGCGAGAATTATTCAATGCCATCGTTAATGCATTGGATATATAACCACGTTTAAATATGATTGAATCGATCAATTCCCTTTCTTCGTAGGTCAGCGGGTCAATTCTTGATACTTTTTTAATTTCGGTTATACCTGTAGTGTCTACAGTCGTGATTACCGTTGATTGGCCTGAACTTGTATCTATTCCAGCCAAATTTCGGCTTAATTTCCGCTTGAATATAGAATCGGTCTTTGAAGCTGCAGTAGTTGACGAGACATTAATATTTAATTCCCGATTTTGAAGCGTATCAATATTCTTAACCTTCGAAGTGTCAATTTTGGTTTTTTGGTTTTCAAGGGAATCTCTAGTTTCCCTTTCCAACTCAAGCCTCTTTTTCCTAGCCACGTCATCACTTTCCTTCCGTGATTTTATTTCTTCAGGTGGGGTAAGCTTTCTGTTTTTAGTGAAAAATGGATAGATACTTTCTGCAGTTTGATAATTCTGGAATTTTAGATCATTCACCAAGGTGTAAATCGAATCAAGTCCCTCTTTGATCTGAGAGATATTCTTTATTGCCCGATTGGTGGACCATTGATCCTCCGGAGTTCGGTTCATTTGAAAAGCATCTAAATCAAAGACGATTACATTTTCATCAAATTTTGTCCGGGAAAATTTGACAGGCGCCTCCGCAATACCTCGGGTAGGCCTTTCTTCTTCGTAATTCAATCCATTATATAGCGTCAATTTGAGGTAACTGTCATTGAAGAATGTTTCCATTCTTCCAGAATCAGCCAAAGTCACATTCAGATTACCGGTTTGACCTGTATGGTTGTAAATGATAATGTCATTTAACCGAATATCATCTTTCTTTTGGTTGACTTTGATACTGTAGTTGGGTATTCCGGCATAGAACACACCTTCCTTAATATCTAGTGCGGGGGACTTCATTCGGATATCATAAAGCAAGCTGAAGGTTTTCAGGTTGACTTTGGGGACTAAATAATTATTGGATAGATAAGCTCCAATTGTCAATAGCACTGCAAAAATCCCAATAGGCCTCATGGCTCGAATCAAGGAGATGCCACTACTTTTAATGGCAGTCAATTCAAAATGCTCGCCCAAGTTCCCAAAAGTCATTAGACTTGAAAGCAACACAGCTAATGGTAAGGCCATTGGGGAGATGCTGATTACAAAATATCCAATCAACTCGGCATAAATGAAAAATCCCAACCCTTTCCCAAAAATCTCATCGAAATATTTGAGCATGTTGACAATGAGTAAAATAAAGTCAACAACCAAAAAAGTAAGTAAAAAGGGACCAAGAAAGGACCCTAGAATAAGCTTATCGAGTTTTTTCATCCGTAAAATCTACCTCCGAGAGAAAACGAAAATTATCTTCCGGAGTTCAAAGTTGGGAAATTACGTGGAATTTAACCACCTATAATTTCTTTTAACTTTGAAATCAATCCATCCCAAATGGCATCAAGTTCATCCTCCTCATACTCATTCGAATAATCGATTACTTTCAGAAAGAGGGATTGAGTCAACTCATTTTCCTCCAATTTAAATTCAATAAAGGAGTGGTCCGTTTCATTTGGATTTTTGGGGTCAAAAAAATCAAATTTAACATGAAGGTTTGTTCGCAAAGATGTCAACTTGGCATGATGATCCTCATTGTCAAAATTGAAGATGTAATTTCGATCTTCATCTATTCGTACATCATCAGCAAACCACTCCCCTAATCCGCTTGCTGTACTTAAATATTGAAAAACAATTTTCTTGGAAGCATTTATTTGATAATCAGCTACAAACTTATTTTTGACCATGATTTTTAATTTTACGGGTGACTTATTCACACTTTTTCTCAGAATGGAACTTGCATTTAAAAGTACAAGACCTCATATTTGCATTCCCTTTCGAAAAGGGCTTCAAAAGGCTAAATCAAACGGAAAAAGCCTTGTTTTCGAGAATCTGATGGTGGTTTAATTTAAACATTAAATTCAGAAAACAATATTTAAAAAAAATTAAATCAAATTATTTGGCGAGGTATCCCGATAGCTATCGGGAGCAGGATTCATATCCGCCACGGCGGACGGGAGCTTGACTGCTGCAAGCAGGTTCAAATCTCCTGATTAATTTGAAATGTTGATTTAGTAATATTTGGCGAGGTAGCT
>CAYTXN010000110.1:0-9711 GCA_964441195.1 uncultured Limnohabitans sp. | reverse complement strand
AGGAAACTTCTTTGGGATTCATCTTCCAAAAATCATCTAAAATCTCAGTCAAACTTCCAAAGCAGGCAAATCCTGCATTTTTGGTGCTTGCACCTGTTGGGAAAACACCTTTTTCCAAGATCAATACACTCGCTTTAGGATTTTTCTTTTTGTAATTGATGGCAGTAGAAAGCCCGGTAAAACCAGATCCAATCACAATCAGATCGTAGCCAAAGAAGTTTTTTTGCTCCCAATAACTAAACATTTTTCAGGGAAGTGTTTAAATTTTAAAATGAGTTACCTAATTTGAATCGAAACTACCTCAATTTAACCCAAAAGCCATGAGAAAAATAGATTTGCTACTTGAGGAATATGGTCATAGCCATCAAAATCACACCAATAAAATGATTCATTGGTTTTGCGTACCTGCAATTTTCTTCAGTGTTGTGGGTTTGGTTTTTAGTATTCCTTCGGGCGCCATGCTTGATTCGCTGTCATTTTTAGGGAGTTTTGCCAATTGGGCTTCGATCTCATTGCTGCTGATTTTGATTTATTACATTTCGCTCTCGGTTCCTCTAAGCCTTGGGATGCTGTTTTTTTCTGCTCTATGCCTTGCCTTGGCTAATTTCCTAGACATCGCTTTCCCTGGAAAATTATGGGCCATCAGCATAGGGATTTTTGTTATTGCCTGGATTATTCAGTTTGTTGGGCATAAGATCGAAGGAAAAAAACCCTCCTTTTTCAAGGATGTACAGTTTTTGTTAATTGGACCCGCTTGGCTGATGCATTTTATCTATAAAAAGATCGGAATCGGATATTGATTTCAGCTTCTTGATAAATCTATTTTTTAGGGAAAATCTCCTGAATCCGTTCAATCGCTCTTTTATTATTATAGGAATCGATACTGGATAAAATCGACTTCTTTTCTCTCGCTGTCAATCGCCAGTTTAATGAAGCTCGCTGCATAGTCTCCTGTGAACCTGACAATTCCTGAACTTGAACCTGCTCAGGAGCATATTCAAACTCAATTCGCTCCATATCAAATGGCATCGATTCATTCATGTAGTTGAAAAGCACCTCATTTTGAATCGTCTGAATATTGTCCCAATTGGTGTAAATATTCTTCAGCGGATTAAACACTTTTTCGAAAATTCGAGGAGGTTCTGTTTGCGGGATTTCCGTGGATTTTTCAGAATCCCGAATAAATACGAGCACCACCCCGCCGGTATTTTTGGCCACCCAATCCTGAAATACATACAAAAACCGCAATGCATCCTGAATCCCAAAATTATCCGATAAGCCCGTATCCATCGTTTCCATAGTCGGAACTGATGGCAGCTCCACATTGGGAGTGATAAAGGGAAAAGTAGCACTCATCCTCAACGCACTTAAAAATCTCAGATTTCCGGGATCATGTGCTTCGAAAAATCGCATAAAATCAATCGATTGCTTTTTTTCTCCCAAGCCTGTTTTCCCCATAACCGAACTTCCCAGATAAGACATGGAATGAGGTGAGATCACCAGTTTTCGTCCATCATTCGTTACGAGAGTGGTGACAGGATGCAACGGAATTTGTGCCTCAAATTCAGGTTCCTGGTAATCGATCATAGGCTTATCCAAGATCCCTTGGGTATTGATATTTAGCTGATTTTCAAATGCAAAACCCCGGTCTTTCAAATGGCTATATCCTCGATATTCAAATCGTTGATTTCTGATCAGGAGATCGTTGACAAGTAAGGTGAAAATGATAGAATTAAGGTTGTCCGCCGAAATCTGATGTAAATATTTTTGATCGGTGGGGTCAAAAGAATTATCTGTAAGTGATCTCAAGTATATTTCTCTAAAAAAAGCCTCTCCCAATACTCCACCCGAAGCTCCTGTGTACAATTCTGTGTGTTTGGTAATTTCCCCATCGGTGGCTTGATGAATAGTCTGAAGCACATGAAGCGTCCATAGAGCTGCCCGTTGACCTCCCCCACTTGCCGCTACAAGGACCAATTTGGGTAGGGAGTCCGTTGGAAATTTCGCTTTCCAATTGTCCAAAATACGGAGGGTATTTTCGCGATCTCTCTGCAAGGTATCTGGGTGAACCAGTGAATCCAATCTAGCCAGAGTATAGGGAGTAGGATCTACATTATAATTAATTCCAAAAGCCTCATGCGGTCTATTGAGGAATGAAAAGTTTGAGAAATAATTAAGTGACAAGATCATTAAGAAAACTACCAGTGTAGCCCAACTTCTCAACCAAAAGCTCAAAGCACCCACCAGCATGATCAAAATAGCCAGTAGTAAGGTCACACTCATGGCCGCCGGAAACTGAAGGACCTCTAGCTCCTTAAAAAAGCCCAAAAATAACACAAAAAGGACCAGAAAACTTTGAATGAGAAAGAGGTTTAAGTGGTTTTGATCAAAAACTCTTAGGAGTTTTAATGAATCAAATCGAGCCAAGTCCGGGCGAACATCTGTGAGCTTTAGCCTCAGATCCAAGTAGGTAATCACTGAATCCTTTTTATTCTTGATTTCTTTGTATTGGCTCAAGACAGTCGCTCGAGTCAGTCGAACTTTTCGAAGTCTTTTGTCCAAATTTCCTGCAAAAAGGACAAAAAAATCTTTGTTGGTAAATGTGAAATAGCCGAAAATCAAGCCATAACTGACAATACTGCCAAGTGAAAATCCTAGAAAATATTTCAGTACTTCCCAATCTGAAGGAAGGTCATTATCGAGTTGAAAAACAATGAATTTGGAAATATAAATCAGGTAGAAAAGTAAGGGAACTATTGAATTATTGATACAAAAATGAATGAACGGCTTCGACACCACTGCCAAAAACTTATACTGCCGACCATCTACAATATAGGTGGTCATGTGAAAAGCCATGGTGAGAATTGCTAACCCAACGCCTATTAAGAAAAAACTCAGCCAAGAAACCTCATGAAGGTATTCGGGATCCAAAAAAAGAAAGGGAATACCTAGGACTACCCCGAATTTCTCCAAAATCACACCTAACAATACTACCCAAACAAGCAATAAAGCCAGATTTTTACGAAGGTGAAGTAAGAAAAGCTGGACAGGGAAGCTAAATAGAATTCTTTCTCGCATTGGGGATATTGTTGAGAACAAGTTACTATTTTTTGAGAAATCCAATAAACTTATCCTGCACGATTAGTTTTTATCAATTTTATTAGCTGACTGTCAATATTTTGGGCCAATCATCGATCTAAACCCAAAAGATATCCCATAAAATCATTCGCTGCTTTAGTATAGAAAAAGTACCTTCGAATCTTTAAAAATAGAAAAAGATGAGAACTTGGTTTTTGTGCAAAGTAAAGTACGCGAAAGAGAATGAAGAGGGCTTGTTAAAGAGCATTTCAGAACAATACCTAGTGGATGCGGTATCTTTTACTGAGGCGGAAGCTATCCTTTATGATCGTCTTGGGTCCCAGATTAGAGGAGATTTTCAGGTCACTGGAATCAGCAAAAGCAATATCGTGGATGTATTTTTCTATGAAGATGCAGATCAATGGCACAAGTGTAAAATCACTTATCTCATAGCCGATGGAGACAACGGCAAGGAGAAAAAGGTGACCCAATACATGATAGTAACTGCGGAAGATGTAAGACAGGCTTATGACCGAATCCAGGAAAGTTTAAGCAATATGCTGGTGAGTTTTCGAGTGCCCGACATCACCGAAAGTCCTATTGTCGAAGTTTTTCCTTTTGAAAAAGATGAAGTCGCCGATCAATTACCTCCTGGGAACTTCAAACCCGTCATTCCAATAGAAGAAGAATAACAAACAGAGCCACAGATAATGTGGCTCTTTTGTTTAGGATAAGTCAACCTCGCCTTGATTTAAAATAACGAATTGGATAAGGTCTTCGATCGAAATTCCTGCTCGTTCACTGGCATCCTGGATATCTTCCCGGCTGACTTGAGCAGCAAAAGTCTTGTCCTTTAATCGCTTTTTGACTCCTTTCACTTCCATTCCTACATATCCTTCCGGGCGCATCAAGGAATAAGCATGGACAAATCCACTTAATTCATCAAAGGCATAAAGCATTTTGTCCATTTCAGAAATCGGCTCCACACCAAAATATCTGGGTCCATGTGAAGCAATAGCCCGGATGATTTCCGGATCAATCGATCTGGCTTCGAGTTCTTCAATTATTTTTTTGCAATGTTGATCCGGCCATTGATCCCAATCCGCATCATGAAGAAGCCCTGCTAAATACCACTTTTGAACTGTCAGATCTTCATAATTTTTAGATTTTGCAAACGCCTTCATCAAATGTGCCACTTGCTTCATATGTACTTTGAGTTTCTCATTCAAAACCCAATCGTCCAACAAACGTTGAGCCTCTTCAGTAGCCAATATTTTTCCAAGGTTTTGTGAATTTCCAAAGATGGATCGCTTTAATAAAAGTGAAGTATTTTCCATTTTAAATGTATTTTTATGTATTTTGTATAAATTTTATTGGTTTACATACTTTCAAACGAAGAATTCAATTACATTTGTCAAATGCAGAGTTGGGACTCCATCCAAGTTTTAAGTAACCTTGCCATCACTTCGGAGTATTTTCTCCAGGTGACCATGGATAAGTCAGGCAAGGTCTTGTCCTCTGATTCCGGTATTGGGCCCATTCCCTCACTTTTTGACCATAAAGAAAAACCCATCTATTTTGCGGATTGTTTTTTGGCTTCTGATTGGTCAAAATATGAAAATCAACGAATAAAAGCTTGGAAAAACAGACATCAATCTTTCATTGTTGAATTACAAAAAATTAATCCCTCGGACGAAAACACTGTTCTTACCAAATGGGAATTTTTCTTCATCACCGGAGACCATGGGACTTGTCTGGGTCTGGGGCATCCAGTCGAGCCCCTTCGTCCTTATAATTTGGGACTTGGTGAATTTATTGACGGGACAACCAACCGAAATGAGTTGGTGGATATTCTTTTGGAAAATAAGCTGATCGGATTTTGGGATTTTGACCCCGAAACCAAAACAGATTACATCAGCAGTGGCTTAGCTCAAATGCTCGGATACTCTGAGGAGGAAATCGCTCGGTTGACAAACATATCCTGGCAGAAGCACATTCATCCGGAGGATTATCCAGGATTGTTCAAGGAGCTCTCTTCACATTTTAAAACTACAGGAAACGTTCCATTCAGAAGGGAATTTAGAATCATTTCCAAGGGAAATCATATCAGTTGGGTAATTGGTTTTGGAAAAACCACTAAATGGGATGCAACCGGACATCCAAAGAAAATGCAGGGATTACTTATTGATGTCACTGAAAAAAAGAAACAGGAAATATGGATGAGAGAACATCATTATTTCCTTCGAGATTTAGCATTCCAACAATCCCATTCACTTAGAGCTAGAGTGGCAAATATACTTGGGGTGCTTGAAATTTTGGATACCGAACATCACACTCCTGAATCCAGAAAACTGCTCGAAATCCTAAAAACAGAATCCAAACAACTGGATCATTCTCTGAAGAAAAGTATCAAAGAGTCCGTCAATCAAAATGAATCATGGGAACGCGGTATCGGCCCAACCTAGATCATAGATTTCTGATCTTCCATTTCGCTTTCAGATAGCCCCAAACTATGCCGGGGCTCATGACTTTTTTCCGCGAGATGCCTCCATCATATCCCACAACTCTTGAGGTATTTGATCCAGATTATTGAATTCACCCGCTCCTTTGAGCCATTCACCACCATCGATCGTGATCACTTCACCATTGACATAAGCAGAAAAATCAGAGACTAAATATGCCGCAATATTGGCCAATTCCTGATGCTCCCCAACTCTGCCAACCGGGACTTTCTTAGCAGGATCAAACTTTTTGACCAAATCTCCGGGTAGCAACCTACTCCAGGCTCCTTCCGTTGGAAACGGTCCTGGAGCAATCGCATTTGAACGTATTCCATACTTGGCCCATTCTACTGCCAGCGACCGAGTTAAGGCCAACACACCTGCTTTTGCTGCAGCTGATGGCACCACGTATCCTGAACCTGTCCAGGCATAAGTGGTCACAATATTTAAAAAGGTCCCAGCCTGTTTTTTAGCAATCCAATCTTTTCCCGCAGTCAATGTCACTTGAGAGGTGCCTTTCAAGACAATATCCAAAACTGTATTAAATGCATTAGTGGACAATCTTTCGGTAGGGCTGATAAAGTTTCCTGCAGCATTATTAAGCACCACATGAATTTGTCCCAGCTCTGATTTTGCCTTTTCCCACATGGCCTCCACCTGATCAATATCTCTTACATCACATGCCACAGGAATGACTTTACCGCCATTTTTTTCCATCATTTCCTTGGCAGTTTCTTGAAGTACATCCAATTTCCGAGAGGTGATCACCAAATTTGCACCCAGCTTTAAAAAGTACTCACCCATGGATCGTCCAAGTCCGGTACCTCCTCCAGTGATAAGAATGTTTTTATCTTTAAGCGCCCCGTCACGGAGCATTCCCTCGTTAAAGTTCATGAATTGAATTGTTTCGTTTTAGTCCAAGATAGCAATCAGGCTCGGTAATTGAAAGGATTTTAAAATCTTGTAAACAAATGAAAAGACACTTATTTCTCCCCTCAATTTTGCTTGTTTTTTGGTCCTGTGTTGAGGATGTCAGCCGAGAAATCAACACCGACTTAACGCAAGAAGCAGATCAGTTTTTTCGCTTTTCTGAAGCCCTCAGCGAAAGCAGTTACCTTGGAAATATCTCCTATTTCGATTATTTCAGGTTAAGTTCAGAAGAATTACCCGGATGTCCGACTATCATAAGAAGCCTCGATTCATTAATAATTCAATTGGATTACACAAATCCTCAAGAGTGTGAACAGCCAAATAACTCTCCAAGAACAGGGAAAATAATTCTCGATTTCTCACTTATCAACACCATAGACAGGAGTTGGACACTTACTTATGAAGATTACGCTTTTAAAAATACAATCATAGATGGGGTGAGATTCTTTAAAAATCCATCATTCAATGAAAACCTTGAGACTTTTGAAAATCTAAGAATCAAATTGGAAAAGAACCTTGGTTTTTTCGCTAGCGGAACTTTCTCCTACTCTGTTGCTCGCCTTAGTTTCAGGCCATTTGCGCTTAGTACTCGCGGAAGAATTGAGGGAACAAACCCAGCCGGGAGAGATTTTTCTTTGGTAATCACTGAGGCAAAAGAGCAACTTTTTTCTTGCTATAGACAAGGATGGGAATTGCCTCAAACAGGAAATGAAAGCTGGATCATTTCGAGAAGTCCCTCGAGGAGTTTGGATTATTTGGTCGAGTTTGTAAACAATGATGGATGTGATCCAACGGTAACTTCCACACTGCCGGATGGAAGGTCCCTTCAGTTAAATCCATAAAAAAGCCCCGAATTTCTCCGAGGCCTCCTTAAGCAACTTTTACTCTCAATTAATATCTGTAATACTCCGGTTTGAATGGTCCTTGAACTTCCACGCCGATATATTCCGCTTGATCCTGAGACAGGGTATCTAGCTCCACACCTAACTTAGCTAGGTGAAGGAATGCTACCTTCTCATCCAAATGTTTTGGAAGGACATAAACTCCAGGCTCGTAGTTTTTGTGATTTGCCCAAAGCTCCAATTGAGCCAAGGTCTGATTTGTAAATGAATTGGACATTACAAAAGATGGATGCCCTGTAGCGCAACCCAAATTCACCAGTCGGCCTTCAGCCAATACCAGGATTTCTTTGCCATCTAATTCGTACAAATCCACTTGAGGTTTGATTACATTTTTGGTATGACCGTAGTTTTTATTCAACCAAGCCATATCGATCTCATTGTCAAAGTGGCCGATGTTACAAAGGATCGCCTTATCTTTCATAGCTTTGAAATATTCGGCAGTGATGATGTCTTTGTTTCCGGTTGCAGTGACAATGATGTCACCCTCTTTTACCGCATCAGCCATTTTCTTGACCGCAAAACCATCCATAGCTGCCTGAAGTGCACAGATTGGATCAATTTCAGTTACGATTACTCGAGCTCCAGCACCTTTTAGCGAAGCAGCAGAACCTTTCCCTACGTCTCCATAACCTGCCACAACGGCTACTTTTCCGGCCATCATCACATCGGTGGCACGACGGATCGCATCTACCAATGACTCTTTACAGCCGTATTTGTTGTCAAATTTGGACTTGGTCACCGAATCGTTCACATTGATAGCTGGCATTGGAAGTGTGCCATTTTTCATTCTTTCGTACAGTCTATGTACGCCAGTGGTAGTTTCTTCGGAAAGTCCTCTAATACCTGCGACTAATTCTGGATATAGATCCAAAACCATGTTGGTCAAATCCCCACCATCATCGAGAATCATATTCAATGGCTGTCTTTCTTCGCCGAAAAATAAAGTTTGCTCGATACACCAGTCGAATTCCTCAGCAGTCAACCCTTTCCAAGCGTAAACTTGAATTCCCGCAGCTGCTATAGCCGCCGCTGCATGATCCTGTGTGGAGAAAATATTACAAGAAGACCAAGTAACCTCAGCACCTAAAGCCACCAAAGTCTCGATCAAAACCGCAGTCTGAATGGTCATGTGAAGGCAACCGGCGATTCTAGCACCTTTCAATGGCTGAGAAGGACCAAACTCTGTTCTCAAGGCCATCAAACCTGGCATTTCAGACTCCGCAAGTCTGATTTCTTTTCTCCCCCACTCGGCTAGAGAGATGTCTTTTACTTTGTACTGAATGAATTTTTCAGATTTAATTTCTGACATGTTATTGATAGTTAAAGAATTAATGTCTTTTAATGGATGCAAAGTTACCGCTTAAAATTGGGAATAGAAAACCTGTCTAAAGATTTGGAAAAGCGATCTCTTTTAAGTCAAAAAAGCGCTCGGATTCATCCTTAAGGATCAATTGAAGTTTTCCAAACTTAGATACTCCGATAATTTTTCCCTCGAATTCTCTCTCATTTTCTTTAAAGACAGCCCATTGATCTTTAAGGAATAGGTGGCTTAGATACTCATTTCGAGTTTGACCATTTTTTCCCTTTTTCAACAAAATAAAACTCTGCTCAATATGGGCGATCAAAAGACGGAAAAGCTCCTGAAGGTCGTACTGACTTCCAGTAATTAAAGACAAGGAAGTCGCCTTCATTGTTTCAAAAGTTCGTTGATTAATATTCAATCCTATCCCAACCACCGCATATTCCCATCCACCAGAGCCAACGATATTTTCAATCAAAACTCCTCCAATTTTTCCACGATCGGGAACTACCAGATCATTTGGCCACTTAACTTTGATATCCGGAAGATAATCTTGAAGCAATCTTCGAATACTGTTAGATACCATCATATTCAAATAAAATTGTTCAGAGACATCCAAAAAATCCGGCTTCAGCACCAGAGAAAAAGTCAGATTTTGACCAGACTGGGTTTCCCAAGAATTTCCTCGTTGTCCTTTTCCCTTGGTCTGATGATCGCATATCACAATCGAACCTTCATTTGCTTTTCCAAGTCTGATTAGTTCCAGCGCCTTGTCATTAGTGGAGTGACACTCTGGCAGGAAAAGAACATCTTTCCCCAAAAAAATCGTGTTGGCAAGAATTTTATACATTAATTTTCGGTTGAGCTTTTAGACAGGTCAAAGTCGTTACGTAAAATTAAATTAATATATGACAGCAGAAGCGCTGAGTAAGGTTATCGTCAAGGGAATGGAAGAAAAAAAAGCTTCTGAAATTTTAGTAATGGATCTTAGAAAAATAAA
>CAYTXN010000109.1:0-9812 GCA_964441195.1 uncultured Limnohabitans sp. | reverse complement strand
CAGCTTATCACCTCTATTTTTCCAAAGAAGATAGAAAAGTCATCCGTCCTGATGCCATGGAAGGATCTTATTTAGGCCCTTCCTACTCTGACAAGGAAGTGATGCATGTCATTCGAAAGGTGAAAGCCAAATACCATCACTTTGAAGATCTAAATAAATTGAATGAGGTAGTGGCCTCAGAATTGGCAAAGGGAAATGTAGTGGGATGGTTTCAAGGAAGAATGGAATTTGGTCCGCGTGCTTTGGGCAATAGAAGTATTCTGGGAGATGCTCGGAATCCTGAGATGCAGAAAAAGCTGAATTTAAAGATCAAGTATCGAGAAGGCTTCAGACCCTTTGCTCCTTCAGTTTTGGCTGAAGAAGTTGGGAATTATTTTGATTTGAATGAACCTTCCCCTTATATGCTGTTAGTCTCTCCTGTCAAGGAATCAAGGAGATCAACATTGCCTTCAAACTATCACAACCTAGGTTTATGGGAGAGATTATACCATGGGAGAAGTGACATTCAGTCTGTCACTCATCTGGACTTTTCGGCTCGAATCCAAACGGTCCATCAAGATACCAACCCTAGGTACCATTCGCTGATCAAAGAATTTCACAGGCAGACTGGATACGGATTGGTTGTCAACACTAGCTTTAATGTAAGAGGGGAGCCTATTGTCTGTACTCCTCATGACGCATATCGCTGCTTCATGAGTACCGAAATGGATGTCTTGGTCATTAATGATTTTGTGTTTTTTAAACAGGAACAACCTGACTGGGAAAACAGAGAGAAGTGGGTGGTAAATTTCAAAATGGACTAAAATGGCTTTAGTGAACAAAAAGGATATCCGATCTTTTTTCTTTATCACATTGCCTACAATTTTGGTAATGCTGATCATTGTGGAACTGATTTTAGCTTGGATAGCACCTGTAGCCGATCCTTTTGAAAGATATAAGAACCCAAATCCAATCCAATCCAATTACATTGAGTCTCAGTTTAAGCCCAATTCCAAATTCACTTTTGAAATCGAAAAAAGGCTTCCTGACATGGATTCAGTGGTGGTATTTAGCACCAATAACATGGGTTTTAGGGGAGATTCTCTTATACATCCCAAGCCTCAGGAGGAATACCGAATTTTCATTATAGGCGGAAGCACTACAGAAAACCTCTTTATAGATGATTCTTGGAGTTTGGAAAGAAAGGTTCAGCAAACCTTACAGGATTCGATTAAGAACAAAAGTGTGAAGGTGTATAATGCAGGCAAATCCGGAGATGGAAGCCCAGATCATTTGGCAATGTTAGCACACCGAATCATCCATTTACAACCGGATTTGGTAGTATTATTCCCAGGGATAAATGACCTCAACCGATTGTTTGGAGGATATGATTACCTACATTTCCCTACTTCAAGTGAAAGTGAAAAAAGATCAACAATCCAGAGTTTAAAATTCTTTTTAAGTAACTTTCAGGTTTTTAGACGCTTAATTAATGTAATCAATACGGAAAAACCTGATGCTAGGACTTCAATCTTCCTAAAGACAAATTATGAAGACAAAGTCAAAGAGGTAATGGCTCTGCCGCTAGTTGAAAAACTTCCAGATGCTAATTATGAAATGTTTCGTCGGAATATTTTGAGTTTCTCAGGAATCTTGGATGCTAACGGTACGGATATGCTGCTACTGACCCAAACGCATACTTGGGGAGATATCTCAGATGAATTCTTAAAGACCAATCATTGGATGGTGGGCGTAGGAAATGTAAGATATCCTGAGTCAAAGATGGCGGAGGCAATGGGGCAGATTAATGTTATATTGCTAAGCATCGCCTCCGAACAGGAAATTCCGATTTTGGATCTTGAAAAAGAAATTCCAAAAACTTCCGATTATTTTTATGACGACTGTCATTTTAATAAAGGGGGAATTAGTAAAAGTGCTGAGCTGATTTCAGCTTCGATATTGACAAAATTTAAAACCAATTGATATGGATTTTCTTAAAGACCTTTGGTCGTTTATGAAACAACGAAGAAAATTTTGGCTTGCGCCTGTGATTTTCATCCTACTCCTGTTGGGAGTGCTGATTATTTTTGGTGGGGGAAGTGCTTTAGCTCCGTTTATTTACACCTTGTTTTAAGGCCTGTCTATGAAACCTCTTAAAAGTAACCCCGCACAGACTGTATTGGTGATTTGTACCGGGTTAGTGTTGGTCTATTTTATCTTTGACGTTCGCTGGGTCCTATATGTAGCCTTCGGATTGGGCTTGTTGAGTATACTTTCTACTTGGATAAGTCTTAAGGTAGAATGGGTATGGTTTAAGTTAACCTACTTGCTGAGCCTTATCGTTCCGAATGTCCTGCTTGGGTTAATTTTCTTTTTGTTCCTTACACCGATAGCATTTCTAGCGTCATTATTCGCTAAGAAAGACTCCTTTCTTTTGAAAAAGCCAGAGAATTCGGCTTATCAAGTAATTAATAAAAAATACAATGCAGGCGACTTAGAAAACCCTTGGTAAAAATTGAACTGCCTCAACAGCATTGAATTCTAAGAGTAAACAAAAAGGGCTGTCACAATTGATGTGACAGCCCTTTTTATGTATAAAAATTTAAGAAGGAGTTCTTTTGCCAGCTCCTAAAAATCTATTTATACCGCATACACCGATGGATCAATTTCAGGTTTGTTCACACGCATAAATTCTACGGCACTGGTTAGTCCTTCCTCCAGTGAAAATTGTGGTTCCCATCTCATTAGAGTCTTGGCTTTGGAATAATCACAGATCAGTTTCATTACTTCACTTTTTTCGGGTCTAATCCTTTGGTTTTCCTCAATGACAGGTTTGTTGGTTCCACAAATTTTCTGAACCATATCAACAATTTCACCGATTGTAACTCCCCTACCCGTACCCACGCTAACCACTTCCCCCGAGGTGTTATCAGCCAAAGCCGCTAACATATAACCTCTTGCTGTGTCTTTGACATAGAGCATATCTCTCACAGGGTCAAGGGAACCAAGGCGAATTTCCGGAGAATCACTAAGTACTTGAGAAATAATTGTTGGGATTACCGCACGGGTAGACTGTCTTGGCCCAAATGTATTGAATGGCCTAAAAATACAGACTGGCAGTCCAAATGAAAGGTAATAACTCTCCGAAATCTTGTCTGCTCCGATTTTGGTTGCAGAATAGGGAGATTGTCCCTGCATGGGGTGTTTTTCGTCTATTGGCGCATAAAGGGCCGTTCCGTAGGTTTCAGAGGTAGAGGTTACTATAAGTTTCCCCACTTTATGAGAGCGGGCGGCTTCCAACATATTTAGAGTCCCCGTGATATTAGTGGATACATAAGCTGCGGGGGCTACATAGGAATAAGGAATACCTATCAGGGCAGCAAGATGGAAAACAAAATCTTTTCCTTCCGAGAGTTGATTCATCAAAAAACCATCCTGGATATCTCCAAAAACGATTTGTATTGAATTAAGGAGTCTTCTTTCAAGAAATCTCAAGTTAGCAATATTTGAGTTGGAGTTGTAATGCACCAATGCGGTGACCTCTGCTCCTGCTTTTACCAATTCTTCTGTCAGGTGGCTTCCAATAAATCCTCCTGCGCCTGTTACCAAGACTTTTTTACCGCTGTAGTTCATTTGCTATAATTTTATTTTACTATTTTTCGCAATAATGCCAGTTAGCTAATTTCCTTCTTTAAACGGGTCGGAAGACCGATGACAGAAGACCGAAGAGTACAAAAGTCAAATTTTTTTTAGCTATTTCTATTGTTTAAAAGCTTACTGGTAATAAAGGGTTATACATTTTTTTATTTTGAATGATCCTCCAGAAGGTTATCGGGGCATCGGGAGGAATATCGTGTACTTGTTGGGCTTGTACCTTTGTATTACCTGCAACATGCGGTTGTATTTGATTTTTTTTAATTAAAAAGACTTTTATAATCTAAGTTAGCTTTTTCATAATCCTGATGTTGGCCGATATCGAGCCAATATTCCTCAATAGGAAATGCAACCACGGAATGATTTTGTTTAAGTAGATTTTCCATCAAGTCCGTAATATCATAGAAATTTCCTTTAGGAATGAGTCCCAAAACCTTTGGACTTAAGGCATAAATTCCTCCACTGATTCTAAAGGAATAGGTTGGTTTTTCCAAAATCGAAGTAACCTGATGTCCTTCTGTTTGTATTACTCCATAAGGGACTTTGGTTTTGTATGACGCACTTCCAATTGTGAGTTGGGCTTGATGTTCGATATGAAAATCCAATACGGATCGATAATTTAATGAGGTGAGTAGATCTCCATTCATTACCAGAAAAGGGAGATTCAATTGATCCTCGAGATATTTCACCGCACCGATGGTACCGAGCTTTATTTCTTCTTTGAAATATTTAATATTTAGACCAAATTCTGATCCATCACCACAAAATTTCTCTATATGATCTGAAAGGTAATTGGTACAGAGAAAGATATTTCGAAAACCAAAAAGGTGTAGTCTTTCTAAGATGGTCTGAAGTATGGGCTTGTTTCCAACTTTAAGAAGCGGTTTAGGAATGTTTTGGGTCAAAGGTTCAAGACGAATTCCTCTGCCACCGACCATCAACACTACAGGGTTGTCCAGTGGTGGAAAATTCTTTTCAGGCTCTGGAGATATTAGGTGTAAAATTCGCCCTTCATTATCGCAAACCGGGATCATTTTAAAACCTTTTTCCTCAAAGAATTTCAGATCGGCCATAGCCTGCTCCTCCAGAGAAATATGGAATGGATGCGTATTCATCAATCCCAAAATGGGTTCATCGAGTTGTGCACCATTGAGGATTCCTCTCCTGATATCCCCATCACTCAAGGAACCAATAAGCTTAAATTGGGAATCCACGATAAACAATAATCCTTTTTTATTATTCTCGATCCTTCGCATCGCCTCTCTCACTGTGCTTGAGGAGATGGCGATGAATTCGTCCATTCTATTTTTATCAATGAGCATAATTTACTAGTTCATTTACGTAGGATTCCAGCGAATACTTTTCTTCAAAATTGGTCAATTTTCTAAACTCACCGTCAGAAATAGAAAGCAGATTGTCATAAGGGCAGACAGGTTCAAAGTTACGCTGGTATTTCACTTTAAATTTTTCTTCGAAAAGGTCTATCAGTTGATGAATATTGAATCGATCCTTTCCGATAATATTAAGTATTGGGGATTCATTACTTTGGTAATTTTCCAATACCTTAACTAAAGCCTCACAAAGGTCCTCTACATGGAGAAAGAATCTCAACAACGAACCGTCATTATTGAAATCCAATACTTGATCACCCAGAGCTGAGCGTTTCAAGTAGGCAAATACACCTTTTGGCTGTGTGGAGCCATAGATATTAGATAACCTAAGGATCAACCGCCGATTTTCGGGAAGTCCATTCAAAATCAGTCGCTCAGCCACTAGCTTGAGCGTAGAGTATGGAGTCTCTGGATTACATGGAGAATTCTCCTCCGCAAAATCTCCCGAACCATAAACTCCAACACTGGAAAGCTGAATCAAGAGGCCTGAGTCAACACAAGCAGAAATCAGATGTTGGATCCCTATAGTATTCTGGACGAGGCACGAATTAATGGGACGGGTAATCTGCCCTGTGAGGTTGATCACCACATCAAAGTTTCCTTCTCGAATTTGTCCTACTGAATCAGAATTTTCCAAATCAATCCTGAGGCTTCCGGGATTTTTCGCGGATCTCGAAGCTGAAGTTACATGGAGAAATCCATGAGTGTTCAACTTGCGGGAGAGATGAGTTCCAATGTACCCATCTCCACCCAAAAGCAGAATTTTACTTTCCTTCGTAAAAGATTTTCTGAATGCTGACACTGGCAAGGTCCATGTTTTTTAAAATTTGGACAATTTGATCTGCAGATTGACCTTCTCCGTATGGATTTTTGATTTCGCTGACCATTTTTCGAAAATCCTTATCGAAAAGTGCTTTTTTGATTGCAAGTTCGATTTGTGAGGACTCGTTGGGTACATCAATAACATTGGCTGCACGCTCTCTCCCCATCTGTCTGTTTCCGATATTGACGGCAGGAATTTTTAATGTTGGAGTTTCGTGGATTCCGGAACTGGAGTTACCCACCAAAGCCCATGCATTTCTATACAAGTTTACAAACTTAAGTGTAGGTAATGAAGGAATCCAAGTGAACCCCGAGGATTTGATTTCCTCGATGATTTTAGAGTGTCCTGCATCGTTGTTGGGAAGCAGGAATACGACTTGAGCTTCGATATTTTGAAGTGCTTTCATCGTTTCGCGGATTTGATCGATGGAAGACATGGCTTCAGTGGTCACCGGATGCTGTATGACAAGTACGAAAGGTTTGGAAAAATCTAGACCAAATTCCTCTTCCAATTCCTGAGGATCCATTCTAGGAGTATTGACTAGAACATCGATGGACGGGCAACCCACCACGTAGATGTCCTTTGGATTCTCTCCTAATCTCACTAATCTGTTACTTGCATCTTCAGTGGCTGGAAAGTGTATGTGAGAAAATTTGGACATTGCATGTCTGATTGATTCATCGATGCTACCTGTAACCTCTCCACCTTGGATATGGGCTACGGGAATATTCATGTGGGCTGCTGCCACTGTCACTGCAAAATTTCCTCCGATATCAAATCCGGAAAGCAACAGATCCGGCTTGGCCTTTTCAAGTTCGAAGGTAACATCTCTAAGAACCCTAGCCATAGATCGAACCATTTCCGCACCTGAATCCGGTGCATTTGAGTCAAACATTGGGATTTTGGCATTTATTTCAAAGCCATCGTTTTCGATGTAATTCACATCTTTACCATGAAGATCCAAGAGGCAAATGCCAGTTACAACCAAGTAAATTTCAAAAAAAGAGTCAGCCTTCATTTTTTCCAAAATAGGCTTATATCTACTGTAATCAGCTCTTCGCTCAATCAATACAAATACTTTCATCTGTTTATAATTTGTTTTTAAGTGGTCAGATAGCCTGTCCCGTCCGCCGCGGCGGATCGGGAGAATCTCGCATTTCGGATATTTATCCCAGTGTGTGACGTTCTCGTCATGCTCAATTTCATCTATCAGTT
Source organism: uncultured Limnohabitans sp. (assembly GCA_964441195.1). Lineage (GTDB taxonomy): Bacteria > Bacteroidota > Bacteroidia > Cytophagales > Cyclobacteriaceae > Algoriphagus. The sequence goes on along the minus strand of CAYTXN010000109.1, from coordinate 2,750 downwards.
ATTAATTATTAGTTCAATTATTTAATCTGTATATCCGTTTTCTTACCAAAAACCCTATAAAATTTTGTTTGAAGGTCATTAGAAGTTGTGGTGGACTATCTACCGTGTTCTGGGGACGATTAGCCGCAAATTCTAAAGCATATTTCTAACTTACTGGGAGTATCTCGAATAATCATTTTATTTTATATTCTCCCATATCACCTGTACATCCACTTCCAATGCCTTGGTTGCTTTCTTCCCTAAAACAGATTCATAATGTTCGGCAAGAATACCTCCTTTTCCTGGTCGTTTTACCCAAATATTATCTTTTGTGAATTCCTCCCCCTCAGCAATTGGCTGAATTGTGCAGATTGTAGCAAAAGCGAAATCAATGGTAGGTTGCTCTTCGGCGACAGGCTTTTTATCACCACCTCGTTGGAGTTGAAGCAACTTGGCTCCATGAATCAATTCTGCACAAGCTTTTTCATCCATTGAGCAAACGATATCCGGTCCAATTCTATCCATGTGGTCAGTGAAATGTCTTTCGAGAATCGAGCCACCTAAAGCCACAGCACCAAAGCAAGCGTGATTGCTTAAGGTATGATCACTGAGACCTACAACAGCTTGAGGAAATGCCTGCTGAAGCTGAACCATCGCGCCCAATCTCACCAAATGGTCAGGGGTGGGGTATAGATTTGTGGTATGTAACAGTGCAAAAGGAACTTGGTGTTTTTCAAGGATTTTGACAGATTTCCTGACACTATCAAGGTCATTCATTCCGGTGCTCAGAATCATTGGTTTGCCAAATGAGGCGATATGTTCAAGCAGAGGATGGTTGTTGCATTCTCCTGAACCGATTTTAAATCCAGGAACGTCCCAAGAAATGAGTCGGTCTGCTGCGGCTCTTGAGAAAGGAGTACTGATAAAAATCATCCCATGTTGCTCAATATAAGTTTTTAGTTCTAGTTCCTCCGTCTCAGAAAGTGCGCAGGACTGCATGATCTCATAAATGCTTTCCTTGGTATGGGCAGGAATGGTGTTTTTCGCAGCGCTACTCATCTCATCGTCCACGATGTGTGTTTGGTGCTTTATCATTTCCACTCCTGCCCTTTTTGCCGCATCAACCATCTCTTTGGCTACTTTGATCGATCCTCCATGATTGATTCCTATTTCTGCAATAATCAGGGGTGGAAAGTCATATCCAATTTTTCTACCGGAAATTTCAATATGTGGATTATTCATTTTTATTTTTTTTTACCAGACAGAGTAGCCTCCATCGATGATTAAATTATGTCCAATTACATGTTTAGAGGCATCTGAGGCTAAAAAAACAATTCCTCCATTCATATCAGATTTATCTGCCATATCCCCAGATGGGTTAAGTTGCTTGTATCGCTCATAGAATAAGCCCTCGTGGCCATTCCATACTCCTCCCGGAGAAAGCGCGTTGACTCTTACCTTCTTGTCTGCCCAAAGTGTCGCCAAGTATTTGGTGAGGGAGATGACCGCATGTTTGCTCACACCGTAGGCCACGGGCTGGAAAATGCCTGTTCCGGGATAAATCCTATGATTTGGGCTTACCACTCCATAGAGACTTGCGATATTAATTATGGATCCTTTTCCGTTTTGGACCATGTGCTGACCTATCACTTGGCAACCGAGAAAAGTACCCTTGAGGTTAATATCCATGATTCGATCCCAATCTTCTTCAGGGAAGTTTTCAAAACCTGCTTCAAAATTTGCAGTTTTGGACTGGTTGGTACTGGCTGCGCCATTGACCAGAATATCAATCTTCCCAAAACGTTGAATTCCATGAGCGAGGGCTTCTTTCCAAGAGGCAGAGTGAGCGACATCCAGCTGTACGGCGCTGATTACTTCAGTTGGATATCCCAGTTTGTTAATCGTCTCTTGACATTTCTCAATTGAAAGATCTGCCAAAATTACTTTCGCTCCATTTTCCAATAAAGCTGATGCCATCTCAGGCCCTAGCAAACCTGCCCCACCAGATATCAGTGCAATGCGGTCAGAGAGATCGAATAAGTCTTTGCTCATTTTAATATGTTTATAATTTGATTATTAAAGCCATCCCGATAGCTATTGAGAGAAATCTCGAATGGATGATCCTCCCCATCTGATTGGCGCCTTGGGTAATACTCCATTTTATGTGTTTATAATTGTTTTTTATTGACCACATGGAATCTCGCATAGTTGATCTCATCCCTCTGAATGACGCACTTCTTCATGCTCGATTTTATGTGCTTCTAATTGTTTTTTATTGGCCACATGGAATCTCGCATAGTTGATCTCATCCCTCTGAATGACGCACTTCTTCATGCTCGATTTCTATGCATTAAAAATTCGATCAATTCGAAATCCAATGTTGAATCAATATCTATTGCCCGCTCTCTGGGCATAGGATAGATTCTGCAAGGTGCTTTACTCCAATGAGGATAGTTGTAGAGGGCTGACTTTTTGATCACAAATGCTGCTGGCGAGAGACTGTAAACCTCAGGTGCATCTTGTCTTCGTACAATATGTTTTTCTGATTTTTTGACTATTTCAGCCAATCCATCCGGTCGAACCTCCATCATATTGAAAAAAGGGTTTCGCTCGGGTTCGTATCCAGTTATCACCACTTCTGTATGCGTGTGATTTAGGGCCATTTGAATCGCCCCATCAATATCAATGGAGGTTTTTAAAGGCACTGTGACGTCCAAGTCTACAAGGTAGTCCACTTCTACGCCATACTCCTTTTCATAAAATTCCAAGGC
>CAYTXN010000108.1:0-9812 GCA_964441195.1 uncultured Limnohabitans sp. | reverse complement strand
AATCAATAAAGCGTCCTAAATCGAATAGTCCCAGGAATAGTTTTCAGCGTTTCGATCGCTTCAGCTGCATAAACTTTGTCAATGTCAGTGATCACATAGCCGATCTTTTCATTGGTCTTAAGATATTGACCGACGATGTTGATATTAAAATTGGCAAGCACCTGATTAATTTTAGCTAAGACACCTGGCTCATTGTGGTGAATGTGAATCAGTCGGTGCGCATTTTTTAAGAAAGGCAATTGGATATTTGGGAAGTTTACTGAATTGTAAGTGTTACCCGTATTGATGTACTCCATGATTTTGCCTGGTACAAATCGGGCAATGTTCTCCTGTGCTTCCAAAGTGCTTCCTCCAATATGTGGAGTAAGAATTGTATTTGGCAAACCTTTCAATTCAGATTCAAATGACTCCTTGTTGTTTTTTGGTTCTTCAGGAAAGACATCCACAGCGCAACCACCTAAATGCCCGGAAAGAATGGCGTCTCTTAATGCCGGAATTTCGACCACATGACCACGGCTCAGATTGACTAAAATAGCACCCGGTTTCATTTTATTGATCTTTTCCCGATCGATCAGGCATTTGTTGTCCTTACGACCATCCACATGAAGCGAAATCATGTCACAAGTGGAAAGCAATTCATCCAAAGAATCCACTTTAGTCGCATTTCCTAGCGCAAGTTTTTCTATGACATCGTAATAGAAAACGTTCATTCCCATGTTTTCTGCCAAAACAGAAAGCTGAGCACCGATATTTCCATAACCTACGATTCCAAGTTTTTTCCCTCGGATTTCAAAAGACCCCGTGGCAGATTTATCCCAATTGCCTTGGTGCATGCCAACAGATTTGTCCTGAAATCTTCTCATGAGAAAAATAATCTCCGCGATCGCCATTTCCACCACAGATCTGGTATTGGAGAAAGGAGCATTGAATACTGCAATTCCCTTGCGTTGGCATTCCTCCAAATCGATCTGATTGGTGCCAATACAGAAGGCGCCGACTGCTAGAAGCCGATTCGCATTTTCCAATACCTTTTTGGTCACATTGGTTTTGGATCGGATACCAAGAATGGAGACAGTTTTGATTTTTTCACAAAGTTCATCCTCACTTAATGCGCTGGTGATCACCTCAACCTCGTAGCCCTCTTCTTGTAAAAGATGGATTCCTATGGGGTGCACATTTTCTAGTAAAAGGACTTTGATTCGACTTTTTGGGTAAGAAAATTTCGTGTTCAACTTGTTGATGTAAAGGATTTCGTCAAAACTAGGGGCAATGTGATCGGCTTGGCTGACCACTTTTGGTCGGTGGACATTTTCTGTAAACGCATAAAACTTATTGGCAAGACCTGAGGCTTTGATCTCATAATCAGTGTAACCATCTCCGATCACATAGATATCGCCTTCCAAATTCACATTTTTGATGGTTTCCGCCTTGCCATTGTTTTTAGAAAGCGGATTTTCTCGATTGAAGTCCACAATATTTCCTGACTCATCATAGACGAATTCATTAGCGAAGACATTTTCTTTCAAGATCCCATACTCTGAAACAATAGGAATAATGAAATCCTTGAACCCGTTGGAAATGATGTAGATATCTTTGGAATTCTCCTGAAACCACTCCTTATTTCGCTCAAAGGATTTAGAGACTTTTTGCCTCAAAGCGGCGATCAAATCGGTGATTTGGGTTTTACTTGCTTTGAGGATTTCCAATCTTAGCTCCAAGCTTTCACGAAAGGTAATGGAACCATCCATACCCTTGTCAGTGATATCCTTAATGGATTGTAGTTTTTTTGCTTTTTCCGGATCGTTGATCAGGCTGATTTCCCCGAGAATATCCAAGGCTTCCACCTGTGTAAATGTACTGTCAAAATCGATAATGAACTTTTTGGTTTGAGGCATGAGTGCAGGGTCGTATTTCTAAACTTGAGCAAAATTACAGTAATGCTAAAGAATTGGAAGATTTATTGAAAAAAATGTTTCTATTCTTTTGTTGTGTTTGAAAATTCTAAAATTTATACGAATTACCGTCAATTCTTTGGCTAAAAATAATTTTACCGATTTAGGGAAAAAGTGGTTTTCTCAACGACTCATTTGGGCTATTTTTGATAAATAATTCGATCAACCATGAAAAAATCAATCTTATTGTCAGCCGCTTTAATTGCGTCACTTTCTTATTCCTGCCAGAAGCCGGCAGAATCCATAAAAGAAGACGTTGAGACAACAGCTAAAGCTGAGCCTGTGGGGGAAATAGAAATCGTACCAGGAGCCTATGGGTCTAATCTTGAAGAAAATAGTGTGGTTGGAACCTCGGAAATGATTTCTATGGTTGAAACTTCCGGCACATTTACCGGGAAAATTGCCGGTGAAATCAAAGAAGTCTGTACAAAGAAAGGTTGCTGGTTTACAATGGATTTGGCAAACGGCGAACCCATGAGGGTGACTTTCAAAGACTATGGGTTTTTCATTCCAACCAATTCTCAGGGCTTTCCTATCATTCTGGAGGGTGTTGCTACTTTGACCGAAACAGATGTGGAGACGCTTAAGCATTTCGCAGAAGATCAGGGGAAGTCAAAAGAAGAGGTGGATGCCATCACTGCTCCTAAGCGTGAAATTACTTTTGAAGCAACTGGAGTTATGATCAAAGACAAAGCCTAAAATGCCAATTGCACTGGACAACCTGAGAGTAGGGAGAGTTTACCGATTTGTAAATCAAGGCGAAATCCGCATGATTCAAATTATGGACCGACTTGCTGGTGATAATTTCAAAATCAAAGACCTTGATACCCTGGAATTTTACACGATCCATGAACTCCTACAGTGGGGCAAGGGTAAAGACTACGATTTGGAGGAATTCAGATAGAAAAAGGGGCTTCCTAGGCCCCTTTTTTTGTATCAGTTTAATGCATCGCTTTGAAACCAGGTTCATAGATGAGACGAACAAAGGATCCTAATCCAGCGTCAGGTTGACCAATCGGAATGGCCGAGACGATGCCTATCATCAGGTTCTCAGCGAGACCGACACGCATCTGAGGTCTCAAAGTGGCAATCGATTTTCCATTATGAAATTCCTGATTGACTTCTAAACCGATGAAATTACGGGTTCCTGTGACCATGTAATGCAAGTTGTAATTTACTTCAACCCCTACATTTGCTTGTCCTCCGTAAGCTTTTTCAATTACTGGACCGGTATAGATTAATGTGTGATAATTGGTTCCCCATCGTTTTGCTGCAATGAGGAATGGGTTGAAAACATTTCCCCTAAATGCATCTTCTTGCCCCATTCGATCGAAATCCACTAATTCGAATTCATGGATATATCCTACAGCCATCGAGGTATTCCTTTTTTCAGAAACTAGAAAGGTATATTGTCCAGCAACTTTAATAGATTCCAGTTTATTTGAAGGAATATTTCCATCTCGGTTTCCATTTCGGAAAGAGTATAGGCTAAGGGGCAATTCCACCTCCAAACCCAATCGATCGATTGGTGCCCATTCATATTCGATTAGCGCTTCAAATTCATCGTAATTGCGTTTGTCTTGCATTCCAAAGCCCACATTCCACTCTTTTTCACCCTTTCTAGCGCCAAGGTCTCGGATAAGATCAATATAAAGTGGTTCCGCATGGAGCACTTTTGGCTTGAGAGCTGCTTTGGGATTTTCTACTTCTTCTATAAAAAGGCTATCGCGAAGTTGGCGCTGGAATTTAAGCGTATCTGATTGTTCCTGAGCGAATGCACAGGTATTTCCAAGTCCGATAAGGACAAGGAAGATTAATTTCTTCATGGTAAATTTTGTTAATTGTTGCTTTTGAAAATGAATTTTAAAAAATCAGCAACGATCAGGTGGGGGAGAATCAGAAGAAAAATAGCCAGTAATTGAATTTTCATCCTCAGAGAAATCTAAAGTGTATTCAATCATCAAGACAGGTGATAATTTGAATCCTGGAATATCAAGGAGCGCGAGTTTTATTTTCTCAAGAGAATTGTCATCCTGCTGGGTTCCGTTATCAGGAATAAGATCATCACCCCCGTCTAATGCCCATTCAAAAATCAACTCAGTGATAGTGTCAATGGGATCCTCCATATTGACTCCATTGGCGAGATAGATGTTTCCTTCGTAGAAATTGGCGGAAAGATTAATAAAATTTGTGATTAATATAAAAAGACAAAATTTTGACCAACTGCTGTTTCGCAGGCTACTGATCACAGATTTTGACTTCATTTTATTCATGTCCAAAATTACGAAAAGAATACGAGGAGGTTCCCCAAAAAAACTAGAAAGCTTTAAATGGAAGGGGTAACTTTGATAACAATCAAAAGTCCAAATAGAAATTACATTTGCCTCAAAAATAAAAATTATGTCTAAAAGTCTCGGTTTGGCAATAGCCGGAGCCAAATGTCCTCGATGTCGTGAGGGAAAGCTTTTCTCTGTTAGTTTGTTTAGCTTTCGGAAGCTTTCCGACATCAACCATTCGTGTAAAGTTTGTGGGGCAAACCTCAATCCTGAACCGGATTTTTATTACGGCGCGATGTACATCAGTTATGCCTTTTCGGTTGCATTGGTGATTGCCTCGCTCACAGCTATCAATGTGCTGGTCGATGAGCCTGAATTATGGATGTACCTGACTACCGTGCTGGTATTGAATATCGTATTGCTTCCAGTTATGCTCAGGTATTCAAAGGTTCTGTACCTCTATGGGTTAGGTAAGTTGAAATATCGAAACAACTAATAATGATATGATGTCAGCTTTGGGACGAAGAATTTTACTAAAAAAGATTGTTATTCATGGGATGGGATATTTTTACCTCATTGCAGGAATAAACCATTTTTTGGCGCCGGATTTTTACCTTCCCTTCATTCCTCCTTTTTTCTCCAATCCTGAACTTATAAATCTCCTAGCAGGTATAGCCGAGGTTTTGTTAGGTTTGGGAATTCTTTATTTACCAACAAGGATAAGGGCAGCTTGGGGCATCTTTTTGATGTTGATCGCGTTTATTCCGGCTCATTGGTATTTTATTGAAATTAATACCTGTGTAGAAGGAGGCCTTTGCGTTCCGGAGTGGATAGGTTGGGTGAGACTGATCGTAATTCATCCTATTCTACTCTTTTGGGCAGTTTGGGTCGCGAAAAATCCCAAAATCTATGTCTAAAAATGTATTCGGTGAAGATTTGATTCCATGTAATTTGGACCCAATGACGGGTTTTTACAGAAATGGCTGTTGTGAAACTGGCCCTGAGGATTCAGGAACACATACTGTTTGTGCTGAGATGACTGAGGAGTTCTTGATTTTTTCAAAAAATCGTGGAAATGACCTGATGACACCTCGACCAGAGTATCTTTTTCTAGGTTTAAAGCCGGGAGATAAATGGTGTCTTTGCGCGCTTCGATGGCTTGAGGCCTATCGGTCCAATTTTGCACCTCTTGTTTTTCTGGAAGCCACCAATGAAAAAACGCTTAATATTATCCCTCTTGAAATTCTAGTTTCAAAAGCGCTTAAGTCTCACAAGTAAAATTATCTTTTTGTTAATATTACTAACTTCTTTAAAAGAAGTACAAACTTTTTTAAACACTGATCCGTTAAGCACTCAGAATAATTCTTTTGAGGATGGAATCAATTTTAAAAAAGATGCGGGTTGAGGTTAATTCCAATCTTTACCTGAAGGAGCCTTTTAGCTCTGATCTGGGATCACTGATCGTGAGTGAGGGTACCAGAATGATCCAAGAGCTAGGTGTCGAGATATTCACTTTTAAAAAACTAGCTCAGAATATCGGGAGTACAGAAGCTGCCGTTTATAGATATTTTGAAAATAAACACATGCTTTTACTTTACCTTAATGCTTGGTATTGGGCATGGATGGAGCATAACTTGGTTTTTGCCAATTCAAATATTCACGATCCGTATGAGCGGTTAGGAATGGCTATACGCCTGATGGTAGATGGTCCTATTTATTTGGAGAATGATTTTATAGACCCAAAACTCCTTCGCAAATTGGTTGTCAATGAATCCATTAAAGGATATCTGACCAAGACAGTCGATGCGGAACATGAGTCAGGAATCTTTGCTCAAGTGTATCGCTTTGGGGAGCGGATATCCAATATCATTAAAGAGATTAATCCTACCTATGAATTTCCAAAAACGCTAGTCTTTACTGTAATGGAATCTAGTTTACTTCAGTCTTTTAATTCACTCCATTTGCCAGGGATGACGGAGGTAAGACATGAAGGAACTGGGCGTTTCCAGTTTTTTCACCAAATTGTTTTAAAAGCTATTTCCAATGCATAGTAATTCAGAGATAACCCCTTTAAAGCGATTTTTCGGATTGCTGAGGGAGGAAAAGAATCAGGTGTATGCAATTTATTTTTATGCAATTCTGAATGGATTGATTACACTTTCATTGCCCTTAGGGATTCAGGCAATCTTGAATTTCATCTTGGGCGGTAGAATAAGTACATCTTGGGTGATTTTAGTTCTTATTGTAGCTCTTGGGGTAGGGTTTAGTGGATTTTTACAAATCTCCCAATTGCAAATCATGGAAAAATTGCAACAACGGATATTCTCTAAATCCGGACTTTCGATCGCTTATCGCTTGCCCAAGATTAAAACCGAAATCATGCATGGACAATATGCTCCGGAGATTGTAAACCGATTTTTTGACACGGTCAACCTTCAAAAAGGTCTTGCAAAGATTTTGATAGATTTTTCCACGGCTTTGCTCCAAGTCATTTTTGGTTTGCTATTACTTTCGGTTTACCATCCTACATTCATTCTGTTTGGAGTTGGACTGATCGGAATTCTTACTTTAATCTTCTATTTCTCAGGTCCTCGCGGCATGGAGACCGCATTGAAAGAATCTGCCTCTAAATATCAAACCGCCTATTGGCTTCAGGAAGTAGGGAGAACACTGAATTCATTCAAACTGGTGGGGAGCACCAGGCTACCGATCTTGAGGGCGGATAAATTATTACAACGCTATGTGGACTTCAGAAACAAGCATTTTTCGGTTTTGATTTTCCAGTACAAGGTCATGGTAATTTTCAAGGTGCTTATCGTGACCAGTTTGTTGGTAGCAGGAAGCTTACTTTTGATCAATGATCAGATTTCTATCGGGCAATTTGTAGCCGCGGAGGTGATTATCATCTTGGTTGTAAACTCTGTGGAAAAACTTATTCTCTCCCTCGAAACGGTCTATGATACTTTGGTAGCTGTAGAAAAGCTGGGCCAGGTAATGGATTTGGAACTTGAGCATCACAGTCCTTCCGAAAAAGTAATCGTAGCGAGTCCTGAAGGTTTAAAATACAGCATGTCAAATGTTGTTTTTCATCCGCAGGATTCCGAGGAGCCGATTTTAAAGGGAATTAACTTGACCATTAATCCCGGGAAGAAAGTAGTTGTAACAGGAAAAAGTGGAAGTGGAAAAAGCGCACTTCTTGCTCTTTTTTCGGGACTTTATGAAGAATACGAAGGGTCCGTCTCGGTGAACGACCTATCACTTGAGTACATCAATCTGGAGAAATACCGCGGAATGGTCGGTGATTTTCTGGAATTACAGGAAATTTTCCACGGATCTATTCGTGAAAATATTCTGGTCGGTAGAGATTTTGATCAGTCTCATTTGGAATATATCCTTGATCTAGTGGGACTCAAAGACTATCTCTATAAACTTCCAGAGGGACTAGAGGCGATGCTTCAGCCCGAAGGCCGTGGTCTATCCAAATCCCTTGCGCAGAAAATTTTACTAGCCAGAGGATTTATTGGTAAACCCAAAGCTTTGATCATGGAAAATGTCCTCCAGCACGTGGAAAAAGATGTTCAGTCAAGGATCATCGACTACTTGTTTAAGGGGAATTGGACTTTGCTGATGGTTTCATACGATGATGAAATATTAAGGCAATCGGACGAGGTGATATTAATGGCATCCGGGCAGATCCTTTATCAAGGGAGTTACGAAGGATACAAAAACCTTAAAAATTAGAAGCCATGTTGAACATTTCTTCAAATAAAATCCAGGAATTTATTCCGTTCAGCGGCTCCAAAAGCTTGGTGATGACCCTTCCACAAAAGGAAAACCAACGAAGGGTAAGGTTGCTAACAGGAATATTGATAGCGGCCTTTATCATGCTTTTTCTTCCTTGGACCCAGAATATTCGATCCAAAGGTTATGTAACGGCCCTTCGTCCGGACCAGCGTCCGCAAACTATCCATTCAATTTTGGCAGGGCGAATTGAAAAATGGTATGTGGCCGAAGGAGACTTTGTAGCCAAAGGGGACACAATTCTTCAGATTTCAGAGATCAAAGACGAGTATTTTGATTCCTTGCTTTTACCCAGAACCCAAATGCAGGTAGATGCTAAAGCCTCTTCTGCAAGATCCTATGGAGATAAAGTAGGGGCCCTAACTGCACAAATAAATGCGCTAAAGAGAAATAATATTCTTAGGCTTCAGCAAGCTGAAAACAAACTCAGAATGGCGGAGCTGAAAGTTCAGTCTGACAGTATCGAACTGGTCCAAGCTAGAGTGAATTTTGAAATTGGTGAATACCAGCTGGAGCGATCTAAGAACCTTTATGATGAAGGTCTTAGGTCACTTACGGATTTTGAAACTAGAAAATTAAAGTTTCAGGAAGTTCAAGCCCAATTGATTTCCTCGGAGAACAAACTACTCAGCAGCAAAAATGAGTTGATAAGCGCAAAAATTGATTTGGGTGCAATTGACAATGATTTTAAGGACAAGTTATCCAAGGCTGAATCAGAAATGTACACAGCAATGTCTTCGCAGTTTGACGCAGAGGCAAGCACTACTAAGCTCGAAAATCAATATTCCAACTACGAGCGAAGAACAGGCTATCGACATATTCTTGCGCCACAAGATGGATACATCGCCAAAGCAGTTCAAGTAGGAATAGGAGAGACCATTAAAGAGGGGGATCAAATAGTAAACATTGTTCCAGCAAATGCTGAGTTAGCCGTAGAAATGTACGTGCAGCCAGTTGACCTACCACTGATAAAAGTAGGTAATAAGGTTCGCTTCATCTTTGATGGATGGCCTGCAATTGTGTTTTCAGGTTGGCCTCAGATTTCCAATGGTACTTTTGGGGGAGTAGTGGTAGCTATCGATCAGTTTGCTGGCGAAAATAACCAGTATCGGGTGTTGGTCATCGAAGATCCTGAAGAAGAAGCATGGCCTGAACTACTGCGAATGGGATCCGGTGCTGACGGAATTGCCCTAATGAATGACGTTCCCGTTTGGTATGAAATCTGGCGTCAACTCAACGGTTTCCCGGCTGATTACTATACTCAAGAACAAAAAGATCAAGCAGCATCAACCAAAAAATGAAAAAAGCGACGATTCTTTTTCTTTTGATTTTTTATTCCTTTTTGGGAAAAGCTCAGGATACAATCCGGCTCACTTATGAAGAGTATATGGAATGGGTACGCCTGTACCATCCCATTTCAGCTCAAGCAGATATAAATCTTCGCTTAGGACAAATGGAAGTTTTACAAGCGAGAGGAGCCTTTGATCCTTTGATTTATGGCAATCTTGACAAAAAGGATTTTAAGGAAACTAATTATTATGACAAAAGGGAAGCTGGAATCAGTGTACCCACATGGATGGGGGTAGAGTTGATGGGCACTTTTGAACAAAATACTGGACAGTTCCTCAGTGCTGAATCGACGGTCCCTTCTAGTGGGTTATTTGCCGCTGGTGCGGCTGTTAATCTGGGTCAAGGGCTCATAATTGATGACAGAAGGGCGGCCTTACAACAGGCACAAATTTATCAGCAATCATCTGAAGTGGAGCGTATTAGCTTATTAAAT
>CAYTXN010000107.1:5604-9869 GCA_964441195.1 uncultured Limnohabitans sp. | reverse complement strand
TTTCATTTTTGGCATGGACAGGTGTTTTATCTATTAGCACTAGCATTCCCCTTTTTCTAAGTGCAGGACAAAATGCCCGAATGGCGGCTCGTCTTTCACTGGAAAATCAAACGCTTCATCAACCTATTTTACGACCCGGTCAGCCGGGAAGTATTCCATCTCTAAGCGTAAAAATCCCCCTCTGAAAAACTCCAGGTCGATTAAGATTTTATTTTTTAAGATTTTCAAAAAGCCAATTATCAGATTTAGCGCCTTGTTCTGGGTAAGTCCAATGCCCAGTTTCAGGAATAACAAAGACCTCCTTGGGAGCTTTGATTTGATTATAGGCGGAATAAAAGGAAGTCGGAGGGCAGGTGTCGTCATTAAATCCCCAGGAATAAAAACCAGGTGTCTTTAAGATCCTCGCAAAATTCACCACATCATAGTACCCAATAGTTTCGATGGCTTTGGGGAAATTGTGATACTTCAAATTGTTTCCAGTAAAAATATGAGGCCAGCCCCCTGCCCTTTCATTCAAATACCCAGTCATGTCGCTGAGTGCAGGATAAAAGGCTGATAAATATTTGACTCTGGAATCCAAGGCAGCAGTAACAATGGACAAGGCTCCTCCTTGACTTCCTCCTTGAACGGCCAAATTCTGACCGTCATATTCTGGCAACGAGACCAAAAAGTCAACAGCTCGAATGCACCCCAAATACACCCTCTTGTAATAATAAAGGTCTTTATCCTGAATGTTAAACGTGGGATAGCCGCTCAGTGCTCCTCCCGCCAAATTGGTGTAGGTTTCCTGAGGCAAGTCAATTGGTATGCCGTGAATACCTATTTGTAAGACAATTGTTCCACGTGCTGCTTTATTGATATCTCCTGCATAAGGCCTGATTCCAGCTCCCGGAACTTGCAGAATGGCAGGAAATTTTTGACCACCTTTTGGCACGGTCAAAACTCCATAAACCCGGCTGTTTCCGATATTCCTGAAATTGACATGAAAAACATCCACTGCGTCCGTACTTCTCTCAGGTACATGGATCATTTTTGCCTCCATGGGAATTTTGGCTAAATCTGCCTTTCCTGCATTCCAAAACGCCTCAAAGTCTTGTGGCATTTGCACCGTGGGCTGAATTTTTTCGGGTTCAAAAGCTGCCGTTCCCAGCCCCCGATATTCTTTTCCATCGATTGTCGCAAACACCTCACAGCGGAGAAATCCAGGAGTTTTCATCCCTTCAGCCGAGATGGAAGCTTTTCCCTCTTGAAGTGACAAAGGTCCTTCTTGGATGGATTGCATCTTTTCCTCTTTCACAAAATAGCGAACATTTTCGGCGGCAATAGGTCGACCGGATTGGGTGACCGAAACCATGAATTCCACCTTTTCACCGATTTGGTAGACCCAATCCGATTTATCCGGAGAAACGGATATTTCGAGGTATTGCTTCGGGATTTGGGCGAAGGAAAGTTGTGAAAAACCAATCAAAAGGGCCAGCAGGCCTATGAAATTGAGCTTTTTTACGGGGTTGGGAGAATTATGGGACATACAGATTACGGTATGGAAGTGAGTAATTCTTTGATTTATTTCAAATGCTAATGAAAACTAACTTAATCCCCAAATGAAACACCCAATCCTTTTGCTGCTTGAACCAAAGTTCCTTTTGGATCTACCACATTGTAGGCACTGATTGCTTCTTTGATGGGTACTGAGCTGTAGTCATTGTTTTGAAGCACAACTAATTGTCCAAACTTTCCCTCTAGTACTAGCTCCATAGCTTTGACTCCAAAAACTGACGCAATCACCCGATCAAAAGCCACTGGAGTACCTCCTCGCTGAGTATGTCCCAATACAGTCTCTCGAATATCCGCTTCAATACCGGCATCTTTCAGCTGTTGGCTTAACGTAAAACAAACTCCACCCAGTCGGATAGCTATCCTTCCCTCCTCACCTTCAGTTGAGGTAACTGAACCTTCTTTAGCATACGCGCCTTCTGCGATGACAATATTGACGAATCCACGTCCATTGTTGTATCGGCTCTTGATCCGTTCCACCACTTTTTCCAGATCATAGGGGATCTCTGGAATTAAACAAATTTCAGCTCCGCCGGCAATTGCTGTGTACAAGGCAATCCAACCCGCATTTCGTCCCATCACTTCCATGATCATCACACGGTGATGACTGCTTGCTGTGGTCACCAATCGATCAAATGAATCCGTCGCAGTTTGAACGGCAGTTTGAAACCCAAACGTAAAATCTGTAGAGTTCAAGTCGTTATCGATCGTTTTCGGTACTCCGACCACAGGCATACCTGCTTCAAACATTGCTTGAGAAATCGCTTGAGATCCATCACCGCCGATATTAATGATAGCATTAAATCCTAGAGATTTCATCCTGTCAACTATCCAAGGGATTCTACTAATTTTCTTAATCGAGCCATCGGGCTGTTTTTCAGGCAAACTCATTGGATTTCCTTTGTTGGTGGTACCGAGTATAGTTCCACCCAAAACATGGATTCCGGAGACGGACTTTTCATCTAATTTGATAAGCCGTGTAGGTTCTTCCATTAATCCATTTAGTGCTTCATAACTACCCCAAACTTCCCAATCATTTTCTCGTGAGGCACGCTTTACGATACCTCGGATTACAGCATTTAATCCTGGACAATCTCCTCCGCCTGTAGCTACAAGTATTTTTTTCATTGTTATTTCATTAATTCAAGAAACTAAAGCTAAGCTTTTATTCATGCGTATAAAATTGTGCTTTAGTGGTCACACCTGACTACCGGCAGATGGAATCTCGCACGGTTTAAAATCATTCTTTTGAGTTTCGATTTCTTTATGCTCGATTTCTTAACTTAATTCTTGTAACTAAAGTCAATCCAATTTTTTGTGCAAAAGATCAATTTTATTTGCCTTCATCATTCCTCCATACTGGATATGGAGGAATAAAAAGCTGATTTTATTATTGTAGTGACTTAACCAATTTGAACCTAATAAAACCAACATGCTTAAAAACGGAGAAGAAGTACCCAATGATATCAAAAGTCTAAGTAAGGAAGACCTGATCAAACGTGCGAAGAAGTTTGCTAAGAGATATTACGTAGGAAATGGGGAAAAATTCAAACTCAAAAACTTTTCGACAAATCCAAAAATGAATCTAGGACCTGAGGATAAGCCTCTCGTAAAAGAAGCATTGGAACAGGGAGTGGAAGCACTTGCTGCACTTCAGGAAATTCTCTATGCTCAGGATCGCTGGTCTTTATTAGTGATTTTTCAAGCAATGGATGCCGCCGGCAAAGATGGAGCAGTCAAGCATGTGATGTCCGGAATTAACCCGCAGGGTTGTCAAGTGACATCCTTCAAAGTGCCAAGTGCGGAGGAATTGGATCATGATTTTCTTTGGAGGTGCATTAAAAGGCTACCGGAGCGCGGTCGAATCGGTATTTTCAATAGATCCTATTATGAAGAGGTCTTGGTAGTGCGAGTCCATGAGGCAATTCTTCAAAACCAAAAACTCCCCAAGAAGCTCATCACCAAGAAAATTTGGAAAGAACGCTTTGAGGATATTCGCAATTTCGAGCAATACCTCCACCGAAATGGGACAGTCGTTATCAAAATATTCCTACATGTATCCAAAGAAGAGCAAAAACTGCGATTCATTGACCGAATAGATGATCCGGACAAAAACTGGAAATTCAGTACCGGTGATATCAAGGAGAGAGGATATTGGAATGAATATCAAAGCGCCTATGAGGATATGATCAAAAATACCTCTACCAAAGATTCTCCTTGGTATGTCGTCCCGGCAGACAATAAAGCTTACGCTAGAATCGGTGTTGCCTCCGCGATTATTAGTGCTTTGGAACAAATGGACTTAGCATATCCGCAGGTAAGTGCTGAAAAGGTTGCGGAACTCCAAGAAGTCAAAAAAGCGCTTTTGGAAGAAAAAGACTAATATGCAAAAGAGGCCATTCAACTTAGCTGAATGGCCTCTTTGGGTTTTGTTTATTGAATTAAATGTCAAATTTAATTCCTTGAGCCAAAGGCAAAGAAGTCGAGTAATTGATCGTATTCGTCTGCCGGCGCATGTAGGCTTTCCAAGCATCAGAGCCTGATTCCCTACCTCCCCCAGTTTCTTTTTCACCCCCAAATGCTCCTCCGATCTCTGCTCCGGATGTCCCGATATTCACATTGGCTATTCCGCAATCTGAACCAGCGGCGGACAAAAATGCTTCGGCTTCCCTCATATTCGTAGTCATGATTGCTGAGGAAAGTCCCTGAGG
>CAYTXN010000107.1:0-5504 GCA_964441195.1 uncultured Limnohabitans sp. | reverse complement strand
ACACCGGATAATGGTGCCTTTTCCGAAGGTTTCCACACGCAGACATCTCCACAAACCCAGGCCAAGGCCGCGTTCCAAGACCAAACCGCCACAGGAAAATTGAATGCCGAGATAATTCCAACAATTCCGAGGGGATGCCATTGCTCGTACATCCGATGGCCGGGCCGCTCGGAATGCATCGTCAATCCATATAATTGCCTGGAAAGTCCCACTGCAAAATCACAGATGTCGATCATTTCCTGAACTTCACCTAGACCTTCCTGATAGGATTTACCCATTTCATAGGAGACAAGTTTTCCGAGATCAGCCTTTACTTCGCGAAGGGCATTTCCGATTTCACGCACAATCTCTCCGCGCTGAGGAGCGGGAACTAGGCGCCACTTTTCAAAAGCAATCTGAGCTTGGCTGATTACAGCCTCATAAGTGTCTGCGTCTGACATTTGAACTTTGGCGATCAGTTTTCCATCTGCCGGAGAAATAGAGGAAAGCATCAATTCTGATGATTCCATCCATTTAATACCAGTGGAGGAGCCAAGATTCTCAGGTTTTACTCCTATGTTTTGTAATGATTGAAGAATGCCAAATGAATCGGTCATAGAAATGGGAAGGTTTTTTTGGTCACCCAAAGCTAAAAAAATAAAAGAGAGGATGCGACAGATTTCACTAGTCTAAAATCCTTTGCAAAATATTCTTCGGATTAAACTTAGAGTAGGTTTTGGTGAATTTTGGCCCTGGATTGATCTTATACGCAAAAACAAACCGGTAATTACCCGTATTAATAGTTTGTCGGATCTCCCTGACGTCTGCTAAGTTTAGATTTTTATATACATAATTGAAATTCAGAGAAAATCGCTCGCCGTTATATCCTGCAAAACCACGGAGAAAGTACCCTGGTACAAATTTCGTGTTCCGATCTTCTCTTTCTTGATCAGGTGTAGAAATAGAAAATCCGAGATTGGCTGCAGCTGAACCTGTAAGAAAGAATCCTTTTCCAAAAACCAAAGTCCCGATCATTCCGGCATTCGGACCAAAATGAAAAAAGTCTGCTCTCTCAAAATTATTTTCCAATTCAAAATTGGATTCAGGAAGGATTAATGAGTCCCCAGAAACTTTTAAAAAATAGGCTTCAGCTCCAATAAATGGAGAAAATGCAGACTTTTTTTGAATCGCAGACTGAAGAAAGGCAGCAGCTATGGACACTTTATCACCTCGAAATATGTAATTGGCATTTATTCCAAACTTCCGAATGCTTAGATCTTCTCTAGGCAATACGCTTACATCTCCTCCTGACACTTTGTAGCCATTGTAGAATTGAGCAAAGAGATCGATCATCCAAAAAGTGGGATAAATGTGTGCCTGAAGATCTGTTGTCCTTGGAAAATCCTTTTCCCGATTGGGATTGAGAAAGCCTAAAGGTCCGGCAAGGTTGAGAGTAAACTTTTGAAAAGTGAAACCAACTCCCGTATTGAGACCAGTATTTGGTGTAAAAATATGTGGCGGCTCAGAAACTTGATATTCCGTGAATTTCTTTGAAAAATAGGTTCGTAACACTAGTACGTCTTGTTTCTCATCAATGTATGAAGTGTCCACTCCACGGCTTTGAGCTAGAGAAAATAGGGGAGCAAAAGAGATGAGAAAGAGGAAAAAATATTTTGTAAAACTCATTGATTCAATAAATAAACTAATTTTTGAGAATTTTTTCTTTTTCCAAACTCAATCCAGATTGGATCATACTTTTTTATAAAACAACTAGCTTTCGTTTTTGAATACCAGATTGCATATAATTTCCGAATCAATAAAACCTGAGTAGAACCGGCCTTACCTATCAAGTTTTTTGGGGTTTTAAAATTACAACAGGTATGTAATTCTCCCAAAATCAGAATTTTTGTAGAATTTATTTCAACGATTTAAAACCAAATTCTCAGTAAACTTGCGTCTAAGGCACTCTTAATCCATGGAACCCAAACTAGTTTCAATTGTCATTCCTTGCTACAATCAAGCCAAATATTTGGGAGAAACAGTGCAATCAGTACTCACAACTGATTACACTCCAATCGAAGTTCTAATTGTAAATGATGGCTCTAATGACAGTTCCTTAGCTTTAGCAGAAAAACTAAGTGCAGAAAATGAGCTCATTCGGGTCATCGATCAGGAAAATTCAGGTGTCGCTGCAGCCAGGAATAATGGAATTTCTGCCTCAAAAGGAGAATTTATTTTGCCTTTAGACGGAGACGACCTTATCTCTGAAAACTACATTTCTGAAGCAGTTCGGATTCTTCAAACAAACCCGGAAGTGAAAGTCACCTATTGCAAGGCTGTTAAATTCGATGAAAACGGGCAAAAATCTTGGAAACTTAAACGCTTCAGTAGACATAAGTTGGCTAAAGACAACATGATCTTTGTTGCTGCCCTATTTAGGAAAAAAGACTGGAAAGCTGTGGGCGGCTTTTCTGAAGACATGAAAATGGGAAGGGAAGACTGGGAATTTTGGATTAAAATGCTGAAAAATGGTGGCGAAGTGGTACAGCTTCCATTCGTTGGTTTCTTTTATCGACTCACCCCAGGAAGTAAGCGCAAAAAAACAGGGACTAACCAGAAAAAACGAGAACGAATCGACTACCTTAATCTAAAGCATTCTGAATTTTTTGAGCGGGAACTCAATGGCCCTTTGAGATTTCAGCGAACCTGGTCCAAGCCTTACAATACACTCTTAAAATGGCTAAAGATTTTTTGAATCCATCGACTTCAATTGCAATGAACAACTGATTTCAGTTAATTGCCGGATACTAGAAAAAGCCACCAGCCCATGTCTCTCAAATCTGCCTTCAAAAATTATTATAAGGATTTTAGGATTTCTCTCAGCGCCAATGAAAATCCGTTTTTTATGGCCTATTACCGACAGTGGTACAAGCCACAAGAAGGAAGTCTTGCAGAGTTTCTATCAGTTTATTCTTTGTCAAAAAAAGGGGATTTCACCGTTATTCAAATTGGAGCAAATGATGGAATCACCAATGATCCAATTCATAAATTCATCAAAAGAGATCGTTGGAGGGGGGTACTTCTTGAGCCACAGAAAGCTGTTTTTGATCAATTTCTGAAAAAAATCTATTATAAAAACACAGAACTTCACCCCATCTGTGCGGCTATTGGACTGGAGGATGGTCAACAAAAGCTTTATAAAATTGGCTTTAGCGATATGCGGTGGGCCACCGGTTTGGCTTCATTTTCAAAAGAAAAAGTAGAAGAGCTCTTTGAAAATGGAGTGGTTGAAAAGAATTGTCGAAAATTTGGAATACCCATTCCCTCAGAGCCAGGTAAAAGAATAAGCTACGAAGAGGTTCCTGTACTTAGCCCAAAAACATTGTTAAAAAAATATGATATCAAAACTGTAGACTTACTTCAAATCGATGCAGAAGGTTTCGATTTAGAAGTCATCCGAATTTTTGATATTCCTAATACACTTCCCAAAGCAATCATTTTTGAAAATGTAAATCATTCCAAGGAAGAACTTGAGGCAAGCTATCAATTACTCAATTCCACCGGCTACAGACTAAAGGAATTTGGAAGAGATACTTTGGCTGTTCATCAGTCAGAGGAAGAAATGATGAGGTTTTTGGATTAGAAATCAGATTTTATCCATTCCTTTCCAAAATTTCAAAAAGTAATATTTAAGCGGATTGGTATATTTCAATTGCTTCCAAGGGCGACTTGCATGCGGTCGATGCCAAACCGGGGCACTTATTAGCACTGTGTTTTCAAATCCCAGCTCGACGGATTTCTTGGAAATAAAGGTATCGTACCAATCTTTGGCTTCATCCAAACCAGTAAAATCATAGCTTTTCAAAAAGTCCAAGGTGAAAAGTGTACAGCAAAAACTTAGACTTCGCTGTGTCTTGATTACCGATTCTTTTACACCCTTGAATTTCAAATACGGGAAATTCACCACTCCAGCTTCATCCACAGTGATGGATCCAACCAAACCGGATTTTGCACTTTTTCTCGTCTGTGAAAGCAAATTTGAAATCGTATCCGGCCTGATCACTACATCTGACTCAACTACCAAAAGTGGTAATCCTTCTTCCAAGGCCATCTTTTGAGCCATTTGCAAAACCAACTTGTAGTTAGGTGAAGGATGATCTGTGAGATCTTCGATGTGAATTAACTCGAAGCCGATTTTGGATTTATTCTCCTCAAGACTGGCTTTCGTTTCAGCAGTGCTGAAATCATTGAATATCACATGGCGAACGGAAACATCTGAAGCCGAAATAGCTTTTGCTGTATCCAGTGTAGTTTCGATCGAATTTTTCACCGGAGTGATCACCAGTACTTCCGCCATGTTTTTGATTTTTGCCAAAATTAATCCTTTCTGCCTAGGCAAAAAAATAGCCCGAACGCAGGCCCGGGCTATTCTCCACTTATTTGTTAAGATTAAGCTAATTCGCCCAATGCTTTTTTGATTCGCTTTAATGCCTCCACCAATTCCTCATCAGAAGCGGCATAAGACAATCTCACGCAATTTGGAGCTCCAAATGCCTCGCCAGTTACCAAGGAAACATTTGCGATAGCCAAAAGATATAGACAAAGGTCATCTGCCGTTTTTACATCATACCCATGTGCTGACTTTCCGAAGAAAGAGCTTACATCTGGGAAGAAATAAAATGCGCCTTCCGGAATGTGAGTTTTGACTCCAGGGATATCCTGAATCAAGCCCAAAACCAAATCTCTTCTTCTCAGATAAGCTTCAGCCATCGCTTTGGATGGAGCTTGATCTCCTGAGATTCCCGCCAAAGCTGCACGCTGAGCGATTCCTGTATTTCCTGATGTAAACTGACCTTGGATTTTTTCGCAAGCTTTCGCGATCTCAAGCGGAGCACAGATATAACCTACTCTCCAGCCAGTCATTGCATAGCCTTTAGAGAATCCATTGACCGTGATTGTTCGCTCAAACATTCCAGGGAAGGAAGCGATGCTGTAATTTCTCCCTACAAAATTGATCAACTCATAGATCTCATCGGCAATCACCATCATGGTTGGATGACTTTTTACCACTTCTGCAATCGCTTCCAATTCTTCTTTAGAAAAAACAGAACCGGTTGGATTACAAGGAGAAGAATAAATAACTGCTTTGGTTTTCGGGGTAATTGCTGCTTGAAGTTGAGCAGCAGTTGCTTTGAAGTTATTCTCCAAAGTTCCTTCGATCAGAATTGGAACTCCGCCGGCCAACTTGATAATTTCAGCATAGCTCACCCAGTAAGGAGAAAAAATAACCACTTCATCGCCTTCATTGATCAGGCACATGAACACATTGGCAATTGAATGCTTCGCTCCAGTGGAGACTACGATATTTTCAGCTTTAGCAGCTGTAATTTCATTTTCCTCACGAAGCTTCTTGGCGATCGCTTCTCTCAGATCTTGGTAACCCGCCACAGGAGAATAGGAAAAATATTTTCCTTCATCGATGGCAGCTTTGGCAGCATCCTGAATGTGCTGAGGCGTCTTAAAAT
>CAYTXN010000106.1:0-9962 GCA_964441195.1 uncultured Limnohabitans sp. | reverse complement strand
TATTCAGAAAAACTATCCCGACGCATTGCCTAAAGCCAGAGTGGTTTTGGATCAGCAACAAAAGGATTGATGCAAATTTTCACTCTTGATTTCCTAAAAACTGTCCAAAGTTACTTTCTTTGATTTCTTTGGATAACAATAGATTACAGCACTGAATATGTGGACTTGCCCTGTGTGTGAAAGAGATTTGCTTAGAGAAAATCTATGGCATATCTGTGTCAAAGCGGATTTGGATTCACTTTTTGAAGGAAAGCCCAAAGAGCTGGAATTCATGTTTGACAAAATCTTAGCTGAGGTGGTGGAGTGGGATGGTGTAATTGTAAGCAATACCAAGAAATGTATCATGTTTGTCCATAGACAGACTTTTTTGGTAATTCGTCCAATGTCAAAGTTTCTTGATTTGCAGTTCTATTCCAAAGAAGAACAACCCTGTCCCCCCTTTTTTAAGTCTACAAAAGTCTCAAAGAAATTTGAAAATTATTTCAGAATCAGTCGTTTGGAAGAGGTGTCTCCGCTTTTGTTAAAGCATATCAAGAATTCTTACGACTTCTTGTAGCGGCTTTTTCCGGCAGTTTTATAATCAGAGTTATTTAAAGTTTGTTTAATTGCTCAAGGTATGTCTCTGCCTGATTAAGGAGTTCCGCCTTGTTTTTCATTTTATCCCAAGTTCGATAAACCATTCCGATTCTAGGATTTTTTTCGAGCTTTTCCCGGTTTCGGTCGTAAAAGTGCCAATACAAGCTGTTGAATGGACAGGCTCCATGCCCAGTTTTTTTATTGGAATCGTAAGCACATTTGTCACAGTAATTTCCCTGCTTTTTTATGTAATTGGCTGATGACACATAGGGTTTGGTGCCCACGATACCTCCGTCTGCAAACTGACTCATTCCGCGGGTGTTTGTGATTTCGACCCATTCGATCGCATCGATGTAGATTCCGAGGTACCATTGATCCACTTCATCTGGATGGATTCCTGCTAGGAGGGAGAAGTTTCCAGTGACCATTAGTCGTTGGATATGATGCGCATAAGCAAGATCTAGCGATTGTTTGATAGCTTGGCTGAGGCAATTCATTTTGGTCTTTCCAGTCCAAAACCATTCAGGGAGTTTCCGATCATGACCAAAGAAGTTCATTGCTCCAAACTCAGGCATTTTCGCCCAGTACACGCCTCGCATGTATTCTCTCCAGCCGATGATTTGCCGGATGAATCCTTCCACTTGGGCAATAGAAATCTGATCCTGATGCTGGTACCAGTATTTTTCCACCGTTTGGACCACTTCCAAAGGAGAAATCATTTTAGAATTCATCGAGAAACTCAACCGGGAGTGGAAGAGATATGGATCCCATGTAGTCAGTGCGTCTTGATAAGCTCCAAAATGAATGAGCAAGTTTTTGCAGAAATAGTCCAAAACTTCCAGACTTTCTTCCCGTGATGTGGGCCAAGGAAACTTTTCCTCTTCGACGCTACCAATGGTTTTTACTCCGGATTTCTCGAGCAATTCTACAATTTCGCTCACGTTCTTTGGTTGGATGAGGGCTTTTCTGAGGATCTTCTTGTCCTTCAAAGCCCCCCGATTGTCATGATCGTAGTTCCATTGTCCCGTCAAAGGTTCTTTTCCATCCATGAGAATGTCGTATTTCCTTCGCATCTCACGGTAGAAGGTTTCCATCAAGTAGGTTTTTTTTCCTTTGAAAAAATCCTTCAGAAAATCGCGCGAAGTCAGAAAATGATCTGAATCAATATATGAGGAGGGAATTGGAAGCTTTTCACAAATGTCCTTGAGGATTTTATCCAAGCGATATTCATCTGGAAGCTGATATTCAAATCGCTCAAATCCTTCTTTTGATATCAAATAGTCCAATTGATCGCTAAGATTCTGCCTGTTCTCTGAATGATCTAGCGTGAAATACAACACCTGATGTCCATCAGCCTTTAATTCGGCCGCAAAATTCCGCATCGCAAGAAAAAAGCCAACCACCTTCTGAATATGGTGAGGGACATAGTCTGTCTCCTGGCGCATTTCCATCATGAGATAAGTGACAGACTTATCTACCGTTTGAAACCAACTGTGCTGACTATTTAGCTGATCTCCAAGGATCAGACGAAGTGTTTTCGACATAAAAAAAAGGACTTTACCAAAGTAAAGCCCTTTTCGAAACCCATTGTTTATGAAAAAATTAATATTTGAAGCAAGGCATAGAGGATTTTCTTCCGGCACCTTTTGCAGATCCTGCTAGGAAACTATATCGGAGTGAGATTTCATTTGCTCCGCCGGTATTTCCATTTCCTAAGGATGAAATAGTAAAATCATGGCTAAATCCTACGTCCAGTCCATTTCCTAAGGAAATCCCTACTAAAGCAATGATTGATTCATGATTGGATTGAGTCACTTCCGATACAGGAATCCCTCTGTACCAAACCCCCAATACGATAGGTTGAAGATTCACTTGAGCCCCTAAGTCCAATTGTGAAAAAGGACCTTGATTTTTGTAGTTAAAAGCCAAAGTAAGATCTCTGGTTCCGGTACGGTCATTCATAAAAGTTCTGGATGAGCCGCCAGAAAGGTCAATTCTATAACCTCCATGAGCTGAAAGCTTCACTGGCAATTCGCTGATTTGGCCATCTACAAAAGACATATTTGGTTGAGTGATGTGATGAGCAGATACTCCGAACCAAGCATTTTCATTGTTAAACATCATGCCGAGGCTGTAGTCCACAAATTGGTGTCTAAAGTCAGCGCCTAGATTTTCTCCTGAAAAATCTCCAATTGATCCGGTTTGATCATCGATCTGACTTCCAAAAACCAAGTTTCCAAAGTAGGCATCTCGATCCATGTAACTAACTTGACCTCCGAACCTTAGAAAAGAACGAAATCCCAATCGTGCGCGGTAAGAGTAGGTTGCTCCGATTTCAGTGACACTAAGATTAGCCATACTTTGTTCTGAGCGATTGAAAACCACGCCAATGCCACTGTTGACATTGAAAAGATAGTGATCCAAGTGTGCTGAATAAGAAGTAAAGGACTGATCCAAGCCAGGCCATTGGTTTCGATAGTTTACCCCGATGCGGGTCATCTCACTTGCACCAGTCATTGCCGGATTAAGATATAGCGGATTAGCATAAAATTGCGAGTATTGTACATCCTGAGCTCTTAGGCTCTGAGCTGTACAACAGAGTGTGATTAACACGAGGATGAGGCTAAATGATTTTCTCATGTCCTATCTGATTAAAGTGATTCCACCGGCACGATTGACCAATTGTCCGTCCAGTGTAGTGAGGGTGATTCGATACAGGTAATTACCAGCGGGTGCCAGTTGACCTTTGTAGATTCCATCCCAACCTTTGCTTTCGAGGCTGTTGGTGATGAAGAGCTTCTCTCCCCAAGTGTTGAAGACTTCCATTTGGAAGGAGGAGATGGCTCTGATTTTGGGGATAAACGTATCATTGAGGCCATCTCCATTTGGGGTGAAGGCATTTGGGATGGCGATTAATTCTGTTGGTGCAGTGACTTGGACCCTGTTGGTTTCTACCATGGTACAGCCAAACAAGTCGTATCCAATAAGTTTTACTTCATATTCTCCTGCTTTTGAGAATATGTGAACTGGGTCTTTATCAGAAGATTTTTTTCCATCTCCAAATTCCCATTCCCAAGCAATGAACTCAGGAGCAATTTCGCTTTCAAAGAGGATTTCCTCTTCTACCATTACTTCCGGCTCAGATGATATCACCAGTTTACGGTATTGGAAGTCCAGTCTTGCCCCTTGTGTGTTTTGGTTTGGGAAATCGACTTTTGATTCAGTTTCTACAGTGCAACCCAAAGCATCGGTTACTGTAGCTTTTAGTATTCCTGAAGTACTGAAATTAATCTCCCGGGAATTTGAGGCTCCAGTGTTCCAAGTGATGGTATATGGTTCTTTTCCTCCTTGAACTGATACCCATGCCACTCCTGTTGCCGTGCCTTCTGCACAGTCTACATCTAGGGCTGTTTCAATCCGAGCTTGGATTTTAGTGGTTTCTTCAACTGATACAGAAATAGAAGCTGAGCATCCACTTTCGTCAGTGGTGGTGATAGTATAAGTGCCGGCTTTGAGATCTTTTCGTTGGAGAATGCCTTCTACACCATCAGACCATTTGATGCTATAATTTCCATTTTCACCTGTAACTCCAAGCGACACCCCGCCATCAGCTTGTCCGGAGCAGGATACAGCTCGGTTTTCTAAAATGGTCAGAGCAAGATTTGATTGATTGGTTAGGGTAAATTGCTTTTCTACAGAACAGCCAAGTGCGTCGGATATTATTACAGTGTAGTTTCCAGTTTCTAGTCCGGTGACTTTGGCAGTAGTTTGGCCATTATTCCAAAGAAAAGTGAATGGAGCCATTCCGCCTTTTGTAAGGATTTCGATTTCTCCATCAGATGAACTTTGGCAAGCAGGTTGAATAATCTTTGAATCAATATCGAATGATGCGGGAGCACTAAGTGTGAAAGATTCCTGATAGCTGCATCCTTTATTGTCTTTTACCAACACTTGATACTCTCCAGCTGCGATATTCAAGAGATCTTTTGTGTTTGCTCCATTGCTCCATGTATAGGTATAAGGAGCCTCGCCTCCTGTTACATTTAAAAGAATATTTCCAGAGTTGGGAGACTCGCAGTCTGGATTTTGGGGGTTTGCGGTGACATTGATCCCCTCAGCAGCGGCTTTTATATCAAAGGAAATGCTCACATCACAGTTATATTTGTCTGCAACTAAAACGGTATAAGTACCTGGGGCTAAATTGTCAGCTTCCAAGACGTCTTTCAGTCCATTACTCCAAGTTACCTGATATGGAGGGCTATCGGCCTCATAGTCATTTCTGCCGATTTTTACACTGATTTTGGCATATCCATCATTACCAGAACTGCAGGAGGCATCTTTTTTTTCAATTGGATTTAGAATTAGTGGAAAAGGTGGCTGAACAATAATTCGTTCGATATGCTCAGTTCCTTCAGCGTCTATGATCTTTACAGTATATGTTCCAGCATTTAGATTAGTTCTGTTTTGAGTGGTTTCGTTGGTATTCCATCTAAATTTATATGGAGGCTTTCCACCGGTTACGTTCAAGTTTAGGCTTCCTTTTTCGCTGTGAGAGCAAAGAGCAAGTTTTCCACTTACAGCAACTTGGATGGATTGATAACTAACCACCCGTTGGTTTTCCCGACTAGGGATATTAAAGGCAAATTGCGCTTGGGCAGAATTATAGATTGCCATACTGAGTATCAGTAATAGAATCTTTGCGGCGAACAATTTATTTAGACCTTTCATTTTTGCACTTCATCACAGAAATCAACTATTTCAGAAATAGATTTTTGTCTTACAAAAACCTTTTTGTGTATTTCGTTTTTAAGAATAATATTTTTTGTATATCACATACAACAAAATGATATTCTCTTAAAACATTGATTTCATGAAAATAGAAGCTAAATATTCTATTTTCCAAACATGCTGAAGTACGATGTAAATGAAATGACAGCCTTAGAAAAGTATAATTTTTCTTTAAAATGTATTATAATATAAAAAACTGTTTGGGTGATGCTATTTTAACGGTATGAAATGAAAAATAACTGGCTTAACCATATTTAAAAAAAACTTTAAAATATTTTGGAATTTTTTGCGTTCAGCGAATTTTTTGCTGAAAATCAGTATCTAAAGCAAGGAATTACTCGGGATCGTTGGCCTCTTGACCGGGGATCTCCCCATAAAAATGTATATCTGATAGAAATTTCGTGTGCCCCACCGCTATTTCGCTGACCAAGTTTGGAAGTGGTTACATCATAAGAGTAGCCGATGTCCAGTCCGGATTCGAGTGCAACGCCCACTAAGCCGATAAAGGCTTCGTTGTTTGGTAGACTGTTTTTGGTAGGAAGTCCACGATACCAAAGGCCCAGAACCAAAGGTTGCAAAAATAATTGGGCACCCACATCCAATTGGCTAAAAGGATCTTGCTCCTTATAATTAAATGCGAAGGCAAGAGAACGCTCCTGATAATCATGTGTAAAATAATCCCGACCACCTGGCGCAAGATTTATTTTATATCCCCCTTGTAGCGATACTTTCATAGGAAGTACGCTTGTTTGATCGTCCACAAAGGAAATGTTTGGCTCAGATAAATGGTGGGCAGAGGCCCCTAGCCAAAACTTATCGTTGTAAAACATTCCTCCAACTGCATAATCAACAAATGAATGGCGACTGTCCAAAGGAACTCCATTTAACTCATCGGTGATGCCTCCAACCGTCCCATTGACAATATCGATCATGGATCCAAAGACCAAGTCTGAGAAGAAGGCATCCCTCTGCATATAGCTCACTTGGCCACCCACGCGAAAGAAGAACTTTTCACTCAGTCTTAATCGATAAGAATAGCTTAGACCAATCTCATTGGTGGAGAGGTTGGCAAGTGTTTCTTGATTCCCATTGAAAATTAATCCAATACCACTATTGTAGTCAAAAATGTAATGATCGATGTAGGCTGAATAGGAATTGAAACTATGATCTAGTCCAGGCCATTGATTGCGGTAATTTACACCGACACGGGTAAGTTCTGAGGCTCCTGTCAAGGCAGGGTTGAGATAAAGCGGAGCTGCATAAAATTGGGAGTATTGCACGTCTTGAGCACTCAGGGAATTACCACCCAAGAGCCCTATTAATACAATCCATATCCCTATTATTTTCCTCAGCATAAACTATCCATCAATCACAGAACAAAGTTATATCAATACTTTATCTGGGATTGAATTTTTTCAAATAAGACGATGAAACTACCAGGGCTTAGGATTGGGGCTAGCAATCATATGGTTCCATACTTTGATCATGAAACGAACCAAAAGTACTTTTCGCTTCTTGATCAGCACAAATTGTCAATAATTATACCAAAGGCGCCTGGGGAGGCACCTTTGGTTTAAAAATCTAGAATTTCTTGGTTTCGGATCAAGTCCTCGAAAGTTTCTCTCTTTCTTATTTGATGTGCTTTACCTTCCCAAATCAAGACTTCTGCAGGCCTTAGCCTGGAGTTGTAGTTGGATGCCATACTGTAGCCGTAGGCTCCGGCATTTTTGATTACCAAAAGATCTCCGGCCTTGACTTCATTCAATTCGCGGTGGGCAGCGATAGTATCAGTCTCACAGATGTACCCGACCACATTGTATTTGGCTTTTTTGCCTTCAGGGTTGCTGAGATTGTATACGCCATGATAAGCCTCATACATCATCGGCCGGATAAGGTGATTAAGTCCGGAATCTACGCCAACAAACGTTACGGAAGGCGATTCTTTGACTACGTTCGTTCTAACCAATAAATATCCTGCCTCGCTCACCAGAAACTTACCGGGCTCTAACCAAAGCTCCAATTGTCTTCCATATCGTTTGCAGAAATCCTGAAAGGCTTCCCCCACTTTCTTTCCCACTTCCATCACATCAGTTGAAACATCATTGGGCTTGTATGCAACTTTAAATCCACCCCCAAAATCAAGGAATTTCAAATCGGTAAACTTCATTGCGGCTTCGAAAAGTACATTTCCACCCTGCAAAAACACTTCGGCATCCAAAATATCAGAACCTGTATGAATATGGAGTCCTACGATCTGAAGTTTGTATTTAGAAACTTTATCCAGGATTTGAGGCAATTGCTCGATGGAGATACCAAATTTACTCTCTTTATGACCAGTTGAAATTTTCAGATTTCCGCCGGCCATGATGTGGGGATTAATTCGGATGCAAGCTGGAACAGAATCCCCATAGACTTTACCAAACTCCTCCATCAATGGAAGGCTGTCAAGGTTGATCATAATCCCAAGTTTGACCGCTTCTCTGATTTCTTCAAATGCTACACCACTAGGAGTGTACATGATTTCATCAGGTGAATACCCTGCCATCATTCCCAGCTTCACTTCCTCAATGGACACAGCATCAACGCCTGCACCGGCTTTTCGGATCAGTTTTAGGACATTAACATTAGACAATGCCTTAGTGGCATATTTGATTTTGACCGGGACTGCTGAAAAAGCCTCCTGAAGTGTTTTCACTTGATTGGTGATTTTTTCACCGTCGTAAATATAAATCGGGGTTCCAAATTCATCTGCCAGAGCGGCAATGGATACACCTTGGATGTGCGTAGGGTTTTGCACTTTGAATAGGTTTTATGAGTTGAGGCCGCAAGTTACCTATTCATAAAAAAAGGAAGGCTAATACCCTCCCTTTTTTTGGATTTAGTGTAATTAAGAAAATATTGAAAAGATAACAGTGCAGTGGCTTGGTTGTTCAAAATTGCGAAATCCTAAAAAAAGGGCTGAGTTAAAACATGTTAACAGTTTCCCGTCGCCTGTGAATCACTATAAATTTGTGGCATGTCTAAAGGCAACATCACCCTAATCGTAGTTTTGATGTCCCTGGCAAGTTTCGGCTTGATGGGATTCCAATACTATTGGGTGAGGAATGCCGTGCGAATTAATCAAGAGCGATTTGATCAAAATGTTCTTCAAGTCTTGTCCAGTACCATTGCCGAACTTGAAAAAGGAGAAACCAGCGATGTTCTCCTGAGTCAGCTTATTCAGGATTCTGCTCTTCAAGAGACGATTTTTAAGAAAATTGATCCGATTGAACTCCAGATTCAGACCTCGCCGAGATATACTCGGCCCTCTGTAGTAGATACGATGTTAACTTTCCCGGTGCCTCAAGTAAGTGCTACTTTTCGACGAATGTTGCTTTCTCGCGGAGTAGATATCACTATCCTCTCTGAGTTGGAAAACTTTTTTACCTACATGACCCCGGAGATAGCCTCCTCCATGTTTACCCCGGATGAGATGGAAATCCTCCTTCAGGAAAAAGAACGTCAATTGGACTATTTGAGTAAAAGCCAAGGATTCTTGAAGCAAAGAAGACAATCGCGGCCCGATTATACTGAAATGAGGACTGAGGTTAATCTTTCTGATGATGCGCTGGATAAAATCCGAAAAACGAATCTCAAGATCGAATTAATGAATCAGGCTTTTGCTGAATTAGCAGAAGGTCAGCAAGCGATTTTGGACCGCTTGGATACAGCCAAGGTTAGGCAAATGTTGAAAAAAAGACTGGTCGAAAAAGGGATTTCTGAGGATTTTGAATTGGGACTATTGAATGACAAGGAAGAAATTGTGCCCATAGGTTCTGTGGTTAATCCACTATTATTAAAAAATTATGGCGTCCAGGCCAAGCTTTTTCCAAATGACATTTTAGGGAAGGACAATTTCCTGTTTATCTTTTTCCCGGAGAAAAATAATCACGTCATCCGTCAGGTTTGGCTTCCTATCTTCAGCTCGATTGTGTTTATTTTTGTCATTATTTTTTGTTTTATCTATGCGATCAAAGTCATTATTCGCCAAAAGGAGCTTTCTAAAATAAAGAATGACTTTATAAATAATATGACCCACGAATTCAAGACACCACTCGCCACGGTAAGTCTTGCTGTGGAGGCGCTACAGGATCCAGAACTGTCAAATCAGGATAAATTCCGAACGCGGTATTTGGGCATCATCAAAGATGAAAATAAACGATTGGTAACCCAGGTAGAGAAAGTTCTCCAGGCTGCAGCATTAGATAAAAAAGACTTTCAGCTTAAAATTGAATCTATCAATTTGAGCGAATTGCTGGAAAGTAATGTAGAGCATATTTGTTTGCAGGTGGAAAAGCGTGGGGGAAAAATCAACTTTGTCAACAAGCTCAGAAACAGCGAGATTGAAGGAGATGCATTCCACATAACGCACATTTTCAACAACCTTTTGGACAATGCAAATAAGTATTCAAAGGAAAATCCGGTGATCCGTGTGGAGGCTTGGGAAGAAGGGGATCAGATATTGGTAAGTATCCAAGATCAAGGAATCGGAATGAATAAAGAGGCAATAAAAAAGATTTTTGATAAATTCTATCGGGTTCCTACCGGAAATGTACACG
>CAYTXN010000105.1:0-10095 GCA_964441195.1 uncultured Limnohabitans sp. | reverse complement strand
CAGCCATTATTCTACCGATTGGGAAAAGTGCTTTTTCCAATCCTAAAAGGAAGAAGGTCAGACCAATAATTACCAGTATAAACCCAATGAAAACCCTTCTTAAATTCGGTAAAGGTTTTTTTATAACTAAAATCTGAAAAAAGGCGATAAGTAGAAGTATCAAAGAGACATCTCTGATGGTCTCTAAAAAAACATCTCCAAATTGAAAAATATATTCTAGGCCTCTCATTTCTTAGAAAAATAAAAGTCCAAATGCCATTACAAAAATCATGGGAAGAAGAGAGGCAAAAGCTATCAGACCAAACCCATCGGTCAGTGGGCTCCTACCTCTGATAACTGTAGCCAAACCTACACCAAGTGCTGTCACTAGAGGGACTGTGATGGTTGAAGTCGTCACCCCACCTGCATCATAGGCTATCCCTATGATTTCTTTAGGTGCAAATATGGTCATGATCATCACTAAGATGTATCCACCAATAATGAGGTAATAAATTGGCCATCCTTTTATAATCCTAATTACTCCAATCAATACGGCTAACCCAACAGAAAAAGCAACTGAAAGACGGAGACCCATTGCATAATAAAATTCTTGCGATTTTTCTAAAATTCCTCCTTCTACCGCAATCTTTGCAGCTTCCTTGCTAATAGCAATAAGAGCTGGCTCAGCTATGGTTGTAGAAAAGCCAAGTAAGAAAGAAAATGAAAACAGCCAAAATGCACTACCTTTTTTAGTCAAGGCATAAGAAAGATTCTCTCCTACAGGAAAAAGCCCCATTTCAAGTCCTTGAACAAAAAACATCAAACCGACAATTACCAGCAGAAGCCCAGAAATTGTGTCAAAAAGGTTAGGGAATGGCTGTTTGAGTACAATCAATTGAAAAAAAACCACCACCAAAACAATGGGTAATAAATCCAAAAATGCACTTTGGAATTTGCGGTAGATTTTGAGTGTGGTTTTTATCATAAATCTCTTCCTAGCTTTGATTCCTATATTTTC
This sequence comes from uncultured Limnohabitans sp., assembly GCA_964441195.1. Classification (GTDB taxonomy): domain Bacteria; phylum Bacteroidota; class Bacteroidia; order Cytophagales; family Cyclobacteriaceae; genus Algoriphagus. Next base: position 9,098 of record CAYTXN010000105.1, on the reverse strand, counting down.
AAATTCAAATTGGTTGTGAATTAAAAAAGTAGAATAAGCCCAATAGCTAAATCTATTTTATTTTTCAGTCGCATCACCTATCAAATGCATTGAAATAGAAGAGATATGATAAAAATCAACTTTCGGTGCTTAAGAAGTCGGGGATTAGTTGCTCGGAATGCAAGGCAGAAATCATTAATTTTTTGAGATCTCTAATAGTTTTACCTTCTTTTCTCAAGGATTGAATCGATAGGGCCCCGGCAGATTTAGAAAGTTTTTCCTTTTCAGGGCTTTTGATTAAGGGGTGGTGATGAAAAGTTATTTGTTTGAATTTTTCTTCACCAAGATTTCTTGCCAAATCCAATTGGGCTAGGGTAGAAGCAAATAAATCATTTCCTCTCACAATCAAATCCACTCCAAAATGAAGATCATCCACTAGCGAAGTTAGATGATAAGCAGGCAAACCGTCTTTTTTTCTTACCACATAAAAAACAGAATCCTGAGGAATCAAAGTCGATTTTTGCTGATCGGGATATTCTTTGAACTGAATAAAATCGGATTCCGAAGTATCCATTCTCCATGCAACATCGGGTTTGTCAAATGGAATTCTTCTATCCAGACATTGTCCCAAGTAGTAGCCTGATGGATCGAGCTGCTGGATTTTTTTACGGGAGCAGTCGCAGGCAAAAAGTTTTTTGTTTGATTTTAACCGATCAAGTGCCTCTATATATAGTTCCATCCGATGGACTTGCGACCACTCACTTTCAAACTCGTGAATGTTTTTTGGACCGAGGTCAACCTTGATTTCGAGAAAATCCAAGGTGTCAAATATGTCCTGCACATACTCTGGACGATATCTTTCTCGGTCCAAATCATCGATTCGAAGTAATATTTTTGCACCATGCTTCTCTGCAAGTGCTTTGGTTTTCAAAAAAGAGAAAGCATTACCCAAATGCAAAAATCCGCTTGGAGTAGGGGCGATACGGGTTAGATTAAACTTCATAGTGCGAAATTAGGCAGATTGGAAGAAATAGTATAAAATTCCCGGTTAGCTTTTAATAAATGACTGCTTTCGAAAATCAACTGTGGATGAAATCGGATACCGGAGAGAAAGGTGGCCCGAATTTTATCTTTTGTAGAATGAATTGTCACAAGCCTTAAGCTACTTTAACTTCTTGCTTTTTTCCAATAGAATTTAAGGCAGTAATTTGCAGCCAAAATGAAAGGTCTTGTTTTCCTTATTGGTTTTGCCTTACTCTCATTTTCTGGATTAGCTCAGGCTAACTATTCAGGAAATGTTCTGGATTCTTTTGATAAAAAGTATCTAGAAGGAGTGACGGTTTCAATTAAGAGCAAGGAATCTGTTTTGACAAACGCCAGAGGTTACTTTTCGATCCAAGGAATGCTTGGTGATACACTTTTAGTGAACTTTCCGGGATTTTATGAGCATCAGATGATTTTAGGAACTGACCGATTTTTACTTATTCAAATTCAGGATCGGGCAAGATTACTTCCCACCTTTCAGGTAGATGCTGAACCCTATCGATTTAGATTTAAGGATGGTAAACTCTACTTGTCTGAAGATGAAACTGAGCAGGAAAAAAGCCTTTCTCAGAAGGTAAGCGCAGGAGTTGGAACATCAGATGGAAGTCCCGGGGTGGCGATTTACGGTGCGATTAGCTATTTCACCAAAAGAAATACCCAACTCCGGCAATATGCAAAGCAACTGGAATGGATCAAGCGAAGACAAGGGTATTTGGAGGTGATTGACTCGGATTCAATCCGCACAGAATTGATGACAGCTTATGAATTGAACCGCGAACAATGGGATCAAATCATTATTCGATTCAATGAATTTCATCTTCAGCATGAATTTTTGGACTGGTCGGCTGAAAGAGTTCTGACAAGCCTAAAAGAGTTTATCCGTATCGAATCCTATTTTATCGATTAGCTTTTGCGCTTAAAAGACCAAGTGACATAGAATTTGGCAACTGTTTCACCAGAGGAATTTCTACCCGTCGAAATCATAGTAAGTTGTGAAGTAGCTCCGATTTGCATACCATCAATGAGTTCAAACAATTCGGCTCCTTGATCGCATGAAAAGGTGATTTTAGAATTAGCTTTTTTAGAATATTCCGCTCTAAAATCTACCACTAGCATGCTGAATTGACCTTTTCCAGCCAAAGCAAACTGACAAAGCGCTCCTGTACTAAGCTCTGCAGCCCCTGCCAAAGCTGCAAAGTAGATAGATTTGAAAGGGTTCTGGGATCTCCAAAAGAATGGAATGGATACTTCGCATTTTTCAGTGGTCAGGGTCTTAATTTTTAACCTCCAAAAGATGGCGGACGGCAATTTGACGAGCATCGCAAACCAAAAAATAAGCGGATTCGTCATCTTACGCTGGTAGTCCAGTCCGGCTGGAGTAGGATGGTTTTTGGTTAGTTGGTCTGCCATATTCTTAGATTTTAAACCAAAATACTAAAATTACCCGGACTGGTTTACCTTGGTATTGTTTTTGACTTTGCCAAGAAAAGAAATCAATCATCCATGAAAAAAATTATTTTAGTTTTTGCAGCCGGACTTTTGGCGTATTCCTGCTCTACGGTCCCATTGACTGGTAGGAGATCACTCTCGATGGTATCGAACGATGAAATTCAGCCACTTGTAAATGACGAATACAAAAAAGCTGTCTCTGCAGAAAAAAATGTCACTGCAACGGCTAATGGTCAGGCCGTGGTAAGAGTGGGGCAAAGGATGGCGAAGGCGGTGGAAACCTACTTGGTTCAAGAAGGGTATCAAGACTTGGTAGATGATTTTGCATGGGAATTCAATTTGCTGGAAAGTGATCAGATCAATGCTTGGTGCATGCCTGGTGGAAAAGTTGCTTTTTACACCGGAATACTTCCAATTACAAAGGATGAGGCAGGAATTGCCGTAGTAATGGGGCATGAAATTGCCCATGCTGTGGCGTCTCATGCCCGAGAGCGTATGTCAAACGGAATGTTAATAAATGGACTTTTAGGTGGGGCATCTGCTGCAATGGGCCAAAATCCTACGATGATGCAGCAAATTTTACTTCAAGGAGTAGGAGCAGGATCCCAACTTGGAATGTTGAGCTTTAGCAGAAAACATGAGCTTGAAGCTGATGAAATGGGCTTGATTTTTATGGCGATGGCCGGATACGATCCTCGGCAAGCTCCAGCATTTTGGGAAAGAATGGCTGCTGCTGGAGGAGGAGCTCCTCCTGAATTTTTGTCCACTCACCCTGGTCCAGATCGTAGGATTGAAAGATTAAATGCCAACATGCCAAAGGCATTGAAGTATTATAAGCAGTGATAAGTTTGCAGTCTCAGTTTTCAGGGGCTGAAGAGAAGTGAGAATTGTTGAGGGTTAAAGGTTAAGCGTTAAGTGAAATCACTTTTAACGATTAACCTTTAACCCTTAACTTTTTATTAGTTGCTGAATGCCGAAGTTAACCTTAGCGATTGTTGAAACCACGCAACTTCACCTGAGTCAGCTTTCGCTTGGTGTCTAGCGGAAAATCACCTTTCATCATCCATTCGTAGTAGCCTGGTTCTTCCTTAAGGGCTTGTTCGATCGTCTTCCCTTTGTGCTTGCCAAAGTTGAAAATCTCCTGACCTTGGGAGTTGAAAACAAAGCGACCGGCCAAATCCACCATTTTTTCATTGACCATGTCGTGGATTTTCTTCATGTCGTTCTGAAAAATCCCAACTTTATTGCCCTGAAGGTCTTCCATTTCTTCGCCTTGGTAGCGCTCTACTTGAGCTTCAAAAACATCCAATGTCGCGAGCGTATCTGCTTCTGCACTGTGTGCGTTTTCCAGAGTTCCTCCACAGTAAAACTTGTAAGCTGCGGTCAAGTTCCGCTTTTCCATCATGAAAAAAATCTTTTGAGCATCTAAGAGATTTCGATTTTCAAGGTCAAAATCAATCCCAGATCTCAAAAACTCCTCAACCAAAAGAGGAATGTCATATTTCAAGACATTGAATCCACCCAAATCTGCCTTGCCAATAAAAGCTTGAATATCCTTTGCGATATCTTTGAAGAAAGGTTCGTTTTTGACATCCCTGTCATAAATTCCATGAATCAAGGAAGCTTCTAATGGAATGGGAATCCCTGGATTTACTCGCTTGGTATAGATCTCCCGACCTTGATCAGGATGGAGTTTCACGATCGATATTTCTACTATTCTGTCTGTGCCTACATTTGTTCCAGTGGCCTCCAGATCAAAAAATGCAATGGAATTTCTAAGATTAAGCTTCATTTGAATTGAATTTTGCTTTCAAAGGTTCGAGATCTAGGTTATCATAATTTCCCGAACTCATCAACAGCAGGTTAGTATTGGTATAATTCTGAGCCAAAAGGTACTCTTTTAATGACTGACTTTCGGTAAAAAGCATTAAATCCGACCGTTTAAATCCTTCTTGAAGGGTTACTTCATCCATCAGTTCCAGCTTTTTCAATGCCACAGCATGAGGATTGAGATAGATAATCGCAACATCTGTCTCCTCCATTGAATTCGAATAATTCGGTAGAAACTCTTTATTCAAAGAGGAATAAGTGTGAAGCTCCTGAACTGAAATCAGTCTTCGCTCAGGAAATTGATTTTTGACTGCATTTACTGTTGCTTTTAATTTGGAAGGTGCATGTGCAAAATCCCGAAATAGGATACCTGTTTTGCCAAAGGCCAAGATTTCCTGCCGCTTTGCAGCACCTTTAAACGTTGGGATTGAACGATAGAACTCCGAGGTTGAGATACCTAAAGCACGACAAACTTCCATCGCGCCCTGAAGATTTTGCAGATTATGGTCACCGAAAATCCCGATTTCTAGTGATCCTAAATCAGTCTGCAAAAAGGTTTTCCCATCAATGATTTCTGCAGGATGAGCTCGATAGGGTTGTTTTTGACCGAGAGTCTCGGCTTTTTCTGCAGCCTCTTTGACTAGAGGATCTACTTCACAATAAATCAATTCTCCCTTGTTGGGAGTTTGATTCATCAATTTTGAAAACTGATTTTTGTAAACTTCAAAATCAGGAAACACATTGAAGTGATCCCAAGCAATGCCACTAACAAGTACAATGTCGTGATGGTAATGAAAAAACTTTGGCGTCCGATCTAGTGGGGAAGTTAAATATTCATCTCCTTCTATCACGATCACAGGTGCATCTGAGAGCCTCACCATCAAATCAAAACCTTCGATTTGGGCTCCTACAAGGTAATCGAAATCAACATTTTGATCTTTTAAGACATGGAGAATGATTGATGTGATTGAGGTTTTGCCATGCGATCCTGCGATCACTACGCGCTTTTTTTGTTGACTTTGATTGTAAATAAACTCCGGAAAAGAATAAACAGGAATACCTAATTCTTGTGCTTTGATCAGTTCAGGATTGTCGATTCGAGCGTGCATACCTAGAATAATTCCGTCAAGATCAGCTGTTAGTTTCTCAGGAAACCATCCGGATTCAGCAGGTAATATCCCCGCCTTTTCCAGTCGAGTTCGTGAAGGCTCATAGATTTCATCGTCGGACCCGGTGACTTGATCTCCTTTTTGCACAAGGGCAAGAGCTAAATTGTGCATTACTGCTCCACCAATAGCTATGAAATGGTATTTTTGCATAAAATAAAAAAGAGGAATATTCCATCCCAAATTTACTTATAAAATGCGGGTGCAGTGATTTTAAGAGTTTTTCATTTTGAGTTTTTTTGAGAGGGAATGTTTTGGCTATTTTCGCGAGTTGATTTTTTCTAACTATGCTTGATGACAAATATGCCTACCTGACCCTTTCCATGCTTTACATGGTGGCTTGGGTCGTGGTTTTTATAAAAAGTCCCTGGAAAAGTGGGATGATCAAAGTAGGCGCTGTGGGAGGTCTTATGGGAGTGATTGCAGAGGTTTGGTATTTCTATGATTATTGGAATCCGCCAACAATTTTCGGGATTGGGATTGTAGGTATTGAGGATTACATTATTGGATTTGCACTATTTGGAGTTGGGGGATATATCCATTCATCTTTTACCCGAAGGGAGATCGATTTTGATCGACAGACAAAAGCCAAAAACAAAGATTTTTTCATTCTCTGGCTGATAGGTTGTGCAAGTCTCACACTTTTCAGTATTATATTAAAGGTTCATTCAGGTTACATTACCTTCCTGACCTTTATGTCTTTATCTATTTATATATGGATCCAAAGACCTGACTTGATCTACCTTTCGCTTGTATCCGGCATTGCTACACTTGCCATTACAATTGTGATTTATTACATCAATTTTCAACTATTGTTTCCTCATTTTTGGGATACCTATGGAATGTTGGAAAAGCCAGTTTTAGGATCAAAAATCCTTGGAATCCCACTTTCCGAGATTCTTTGGCATTCTAGTTGGGCCATCCTTTGCTCCATGTTTAGAGGATATCGAAATGGCGTTTATTATAAAAAAAAGAGTTAGACAATGCCTGATATTGTTTAAACTATGATGTTGATAAGTTTTGGAAAACTTGTTCAAAACTCTTGCTCTTCTACTGATACATTTGTTTCATGACCGATAATACCAACCAACCTAGAATCACCCGCAAAAAGCCTTCTTTCGATAATCCCACCAATTTTTTAGGCAAAGTTCCACCACAAGCAGTAGAGCTTGAAGAGGCAGTACTTGGTGCATTGATGCTCGAAAAAGATGCATTAACCAATGTCATCGATATTCTAAAAGTTGAGAGTTTCTATAAGGATTCTCACAAAGTCATTTTTCAGGCTATTTTGGATCTTTTCACAGAAAGTCAGCCCATTGATCTTTTGACAGTGACTTCACAGCTTCGCAGGAATGGAGCTTTAGAGATCGCCGGAGGAGCATTTTATGTGACCGAACTCACTTCAAAAGTAGCTTCAGCGGCCAATATCGAATACCATGCTCGAATCATTACCGAGCAATCCATTAAACGTGAGTTGATCAAGATTTCGGGCGAAATTCAAAAGGAAGCCTTCGAAGACACGACCGATGTTTTTGAGCTTTTGGACAAAATGGAGCAGTCGCTTTTTGAGATTTCTGAAAAGAATATTCGGAAAAACTACTCAGATATGCGCTCCATCATGCGGGAAGCGATTATCGAATTGGAAGCTCGGAAAAATCAAAAAGACGGTCTTACTGGAGTTCCTTCAGGCTTTACAGCTTTGGATAGAGTGACCTCAGGTTGGCAAAAATCTGATTTGGTGATCATTGCAGCTCGACCGGCGATGGGTAAGACGGCATTCGTTCTTTCTGTTTTGAGAAATGCTGCTGTAGATCACAATCGACCTGTGGCGATTTTTTCCCTTGAAATGTCCTCCGTTCAATTGGTAAATCGTCTCATTTCATCTGAAGCAGAATTGGACTCGGAAAAAATCAAAAAGGGTTCTCTTGCAGATCACGAATGGGCACAATTGGTTCACAAAACGGCAAAACTCTCCAAAGCACCACTTTTTGTGGATGATACACCAGCTCTTTCGATTCTTGAATTGCGGGCAAAATGCAGGAAACTCAAAGCGCAACATGACATTCAGATGGTCGTAGTCGATTACTTGCAATTAATGTCCGGCGACTCAAAAAGTGGGGGACAGGGAGGTAACCGGGAGCAGGAAATTGCAAGTATTTCCAGAGCATTGAAGAAAATTGCAAAGGAGTTGGCCATACCAGTTATTGCACTTTCACAGCTTTCCAGAGCAGTGGAAACTAGAGGAGGAGATAAGCGACCACAGCTTTCCGATCTTCGAGAATCTGGAGCAATTGAGCAAGATGCCGATATGGTTATGTTCCTATATCGTCCTGAATACTATGGGATTACTGAAGATGAAGGCGGCGCTTCCACTGCTGGAGTTGGTGAAGTAATCATTGCTAAGCACAGAAATGGCTCGCTTGAGAATGTCAAACTTCGATTCATTGGTAAATACACCAAGTTTATGGATTTGGATGGAGGTGGAATCAGTTACCCTTCGAATCAATCTGGAGAAGTGAGTTATTCGCATAAATTCACCTCAAGTGCATCCGGTTCTGCCAACTTTGATACTGGTCAAACTATTAAGCTCCCTAGCAGGGCAAACGAAGACGATATCGACAATATTTTCAAAGACGATAATGGGCCAGCAGGTTTTTAAAGGAGTATGCAAGGAATAATTCTAAATCGTCAGATCGATCCAAAAATCGAGTTAATCGAAGTCTCTGATCCTGTACTCAAATCAGGTGAAGCATTGGTTCGAATTAAAGCAGCCGCACTCAATCATAGGGATGAATGGTGTCGTCAAGGACTCTATGCTAACCTTACTGATGGAATCATCTTGGGATCTGATGGAGCAGGAATAGTTGAAAAAGTGTTTGATGAATCAAATACTGAATGGGTTGGTAAAGAAGTAATCATCAATCCAGGATTGAATTGGGGACCAAACCAAAAAGCCCAATCCAAGCAATTTAAGATCTTGGGAATGCCTGGAAACGGCACTTTTGCGGAGTATTTGTCAATTTCTGTGGATAGACTTCATGAGAAACCTGGACATCTCAATTGGGAGGAAGCGGCTGCTTTGCCTTTGGCAGGAGTAACAGCATTTAGGGCTTTGATTTATCAGGGAGATGTTCAGGCTGGAGATCAGGTTCTGGTGACTGGAATTGGGGGAGGAGTAGCTCAGTTTGCAGCCCAGTTTGCAAAAGCAAAAGGAGCAATCCTTTCAGTCAGCAGTAGCAGAACTGGCAAACTGGAAAAAGCAAAAATGGAAGGCATGGACTTTTTATTCAATTACACCGAATCAAATTGGACTGAAAAGGCAATTGAAGCCACGGGTGGTTTTGATTTGATCATCGATGGAGCATCTGGAGATACTTTGAATCAGCTAATCACTGTTTGTCGACCAGGAGGAAAAATCGTTTTCTATGGAGCTACAATGGGTAATCCCGGAAAAATTGAAGCCCGAAAAGTGTTTTGGAATCAGCTGAAAATCATGGGATCAACTTTAGGATCTGATCAGGATTTCTTGGATATGTTGGCTTTTGTCAAAGAAAATAAAATCCATCCAGTGATCGATCAGGTGTTTCCTTTAGCAGAAGCAGAAAAAGCATTTGACAGAATGAAAGCAGG
>CAYTXN010000104.1:0-10105 GCA_964441195.1 uncultured Limnohabitans sp. | reverse complement strand
TCGCTTTGCAAAAGAAATACAACAAAGTCGTCCAAATGGGCAATCAGCAGCGATCAGCCCCTGAAAGCCGCGAAATCATCGCTGCAATTCACAACGGAGCTATCGGAAAAGCCTTTATGGCGAAAGCCTTCTACAGCAACAACCGAGGAGTTGTCCCAAATCCTGTAGCTCAAGCAGCTCCTGCTGGATTGGATTGGGAGCTTTTCCAAGGTCCTGCTCCTCGAAAGCCCTACATGCACGATACTTGGGATTACAACTGGCACTGGTACGGTTGGGACTATGGCACTGCCGAAACCGGTAATAATGCTACCCACGAATTGGATGTAGCGCGTTGGGCGCTTCAAGTCGATTATCCAAGTGAAGTGATGGTGGTAGCCGGTAAAATGCACTATCCGGAAGATGGCTGGACGATGTACGATACCATGGACGCGACATTCAAGTTTGGTGACAATAAAGTCATCCAATGGGATGGCAAAAGCCGAAACAGCTACAAAACCTATGGCTCCGACCGAGGAACCATCATTTATGGAACGGAAGGCTCTGTCTATGTGGACCGAGGAGGCTACAAGCAATTTGACCGAAGTGGCAAATTGGTGAAGGAAAACATGGGCGGTGGCACTGAAGGAGGAACTCAACTCGGAGGCGGTGGCGACATGAGCACTACCCACGTGGTCAACTTCTTCAATGCTGTGCGAGGAAAAGAAAAACAAAACTCAAACATCGAGGAAGGTGCAGTTTCAACACTCCTTTGTCATTTGGCAAATATCAGCAGCCGAACTGGGGAGACTTTAGTCTGCGATCCTAAAAACGGCCATATCCAAAACTCTGAAAAAGGAAAAGCCCTTTGGACTAGAGCCTATGAAAAAGGATGGGAGCCTCCAAAAATTTAATCTGCATTAACAAAAATTGGTTTTCTTAATTTCAGACACCTGTTTTCGATTCGAAGGCAGGTGTTTTTTTTCTGGGAGGAATGTGATAAAGCCACATTCCTATTTATAGAGTCAAAATATGATCAAGATCTGCTTAAACAATCCAATTTTTGAAACCATGTTATCTCCTGCTATTGCTTGAGGTTTATAAAAATAAGCCGCCGCTTTCTGGAAATGGCCAATTTATTATTAACTAAATATTTCTAATTCCTGATTGAGCATGAATTCGCCATGGATTTTAACGAATTAATGATTGATTTCAAACTAAAATAACACTCAACCTATCAAATGAATTTTACTGTATTTGCAATAGTATACCCTGAAAATGATCTTTCCTCGTTTGAATCGACGATAAAATAATCATCCACAGAATATTATAGAACCTACAAGAAATTCCGTATTTGGCTCGCAATCGATTCCGTAATTACAGCTTTCAATAGTTTGATCATACTTATCCTTCTGTCTACCTTTTAGATGAGAAATTCAATGAATTTTTCCGCTCATCATTTCTGAAAGCGCGATTTATGTTTGAACCAATTCTATCTTATAACAATAACCCCTTATTACTTATGCGTACAAAATTTTACACCTGCCTATCGGTGGTGTTGATGCTGTTGCTTAGTGTTGGATACACACAAGCACAGAATGTCCAAGTGACCGGGACCGTTTCGGATGAGACAGGATCACCCTTACCGGGTGTGACGATCCTCCTTAAAGGCACCACCACAGGCACCACCACAGATTTAGATGGAAAATATTCTATCTCAGCCCCAGCTAATGGGGTAATTGTATTTTCTTTTATTGGCTATAACCCAGTAGAGGAGACAATCGGAAATCGAAGCCAAATTAACCTTAGTCTTAGACCTGACCTTTCAGAATTGGAAGAAGTCGTGGTCGTGGGTTATGGAACGGTCAAAAAGAGTCAGTTAACCGGTGCGATTTCTTCCGTAGGGAATAAAGAAATTCAGGAACTCCCGATTACAGATGCCAGACAGGCACTCCAAGGACGCGCTGCTGGTGTGGACGTGACGCAGGCAGGTTCCAAGCCGGGTTCTTCACCACAAGTTCGGATTCGTGGTCGTCGTTCGTTCAACGCCTCCAATGAACCCTTATATGTGATTGATGGTATCCCTACTGTAGGTGGCTTGGAAGATATTAATCCACAGGACATTACTTCTATGGAAGTTTTGAAGGATGCCTCCGCTACAGCAATCTATGGTTCCAGAGGATCGAATGGTGTAGTTTTGATTACCACCAAAAGAGGAAATGTGGGTAAAACTGTCGTTTCATTTGACTCCTATTATGGTATAAATAAAGAGTTAGGAAGAATCGAAGTTTTTGACGGACCTGGTTTTGCAGAATATAAGAGGGAATCAAGAAGAGCAACAGGTAGATATCCTGAAGGTCCAGCTACTCCTGAAGCAGATGCTAAAATCTTTGAACCAATAGAGCTTGAAAGCATTGCTTTGGGAAGAAGCACGGACTATCCAGCGGGATTACTGCGTGATGGAAATATTCAAAGTCATCAAATTGGAGTCAGTGGAGGAAGTGACAAAACAACCTTTTTCGTTTCTGCAAACTATTTCAAGGATGTAGGTATTATTCACAATCAGGACTTTACGCGTTATACTTTCCGTATAAACTTAGATCACGCAATCACCAATAAAATTAAAATTGGTACTTCCACTCTATTCACTCGAAGTGATCGGAACGGAGAAAACTTCAATCCAATGGGTGGTGCTTTAGCTGAAAACCCACTTGGAAAGCCTTATGATGATGATGGTAATTTGATCTTCCTTCCTACTACAGATGGTTTGAGAACCAACCCATTCGCAGAGATTGTACCAGGTGCTCAATTGGATGAATCCAAAAGATATCGTGCATTTACCAGTTTTTATGGTACATGGGAAATCACAAAAGGATTAAACTATCGAGTAGTGTTCGGACCTGATTTGAATATTGAGAGAAGTGGGCGATTTACAGGATCTCAGACCAATTCTAGACGCGGTGGACCTCCAACAGGTAGTGTGAATGATCAATTCCGATTCAACTATACTCTGGAAAATATCTTAACTTATAATAAGACATTCAATTCTGTTCACAACCTTAATGTGACAGCATTACAGTCTTTCCAGCAGGATAGATTTGAGCAGACAAACATCAGTGTTCAAGACATTCCCGCACCATCGCAACTATATCACCGATTGGGTGATGCTGCTCAAATTACAGGAGCTAATACTAACCTAGTGGAATGGTCTCTGCTTTCTTACATGGCAAGAGTGAACTATACCTTCAAGGAAAAATTCCTCGTGACGGGTACTATCCGTGCTGATGGAAGTTCGCGATTTGGAGAAAACAACAAATTCGGCTACTTCCCTTCCGTAGCTGTTGGTTGGAATATGCATCAGGAATCGTTCCTAAAAAACTCTTCCAAAGTAGATTTATTGAAACTAAGAGTCAGCTATGGTTCTATTGGAAATCAAGCGATCAATCCATACCAGACTCAGGCATTGCTAGGAAGAACATCCTATGCATGGGACAATACTGCTGCATTTGGTTATAGACCCAACTCAATTGGTAATCCGGATTTGAAATGGGAAACTTCCACCACTTTCAACACTGGCGTTGACTTCTCCTTCTTCAAAGGCCGTGTCATGGGTAGTTTAGAATATTATGTAACCAATACATCTGACCTCCTCGCACCTCAGCCGCTTCCTAACTCAACTGGTTTTAGTGGATTTATAACCAACATCGGTGAGACCCAAAACAGAGGTATCGAACTTTCACTTTCGACTCTAAATATTGAAAAGGGTGATTTCGTTTGGTCGACTGATATCATATTTACTAGAAACCGAGAGGAAATTATATCTCTTCCAAATGGTGACGATATCTCAGCAGGTAGATTCATCGGTAAACCATTGACCATTTTCTATGATCTGAAGAAAGTCGGTATTTGGCAAACATCTGAAAAAGATGTTGCCGCAGGATTTGGTGATAAGCCCGGAGAAATTAAAGTTGAAGACTTCAACAATGACGGAAAAATCAACGCGCTTGACCGTCAGTTTCTAGGTTCTGCAGTGCCTGATTTCTCAATGGGAATAACCAACAGATTTTCTTACAAAGGATTTGATTTATCATTCTTTGTCTTCACGCGACAAGGCTCGATGATTCGATCAAGATTTCATCAAAGCAATAACAACTTATTTGGTCGATACAATAACTTAGCAGTGGACTATTGGACTCCTACTAATCCTACCAATGCCTATCCAAGACCAAACGAGAACCAGGAATTCCCTAAGTACAACAGTTCCATGTCCTTATTTGATGGAAGCTTTGTAAAGGTTCGAAATATCAACTTCGGTTATACCTTCGATGATGTTGTGCTGAAGAAAATTGGGTTTAGCAGCCTAAGGCTGTATAGCAGTATTCAGAATCCATTTATCTTCTCTGAGTACCGCTCAGTTCACAAAGGAGTTGATCCTGAAACATTTATGGATGGTGAGCAAGGAGTAGAAGCCGGAGCTATAACTGCTAACGTTACCCCTCCTGTTGTTCAGTTCACATTCGGTGTCAACGTTAAGTTTTAATCTCAACACAAATTGAACGATGAAAAAAATATCTAATTCATATACAATCAAATCCTGGATCAAATCAAGTGCACTGGCATTGACGCTTTCATTTGCGTTTTCGTGTCAGGATGCATTACAGGAAGATGTAATCTCCCAAATCGGAAATGATTACCTAAATACAGCAAAAGGACTTGAAGACGGGGTGAATGCAGCCTATACGTCATTGAGAGCCTGGTACGGAACCGAAAGAGGCCATAATTTGACCGAATTTGGTACTGATATCTACACCAATGGTGCAGACGGATCCTGGAAATTCATGAACACCTACACTAATCAGTTTGATTCTCAAAATGGTCACGTCCGTGAACTATGGGATGAGTTTTACAGAGGAATCAATACTTGTAATGCGGTTATTGATCGATCAGTCAATGTAACAGGAGTGAGCGAGGCTATCAAAAAGCAACGTGTCGCTGAGGTAAAGTTTATCCGAGCCCATCATTATTTTCTAATGGTACAGCTTTTTGGACCTATTGACTTGCAGCTCTCTGAAAATAAGGTCCCTAACAAAGTAGTAACTCGTGCTCCTGTTTCTGAAATTTATGATGCGATCATTTCTGACTTACAGGCTGCAATTCCTGATCTGGAAGCAGTAAAAGCCTCTAATCAATATGGCAGAGTGACTCGCCCTGTAGCTCAAAATTTACTTGCTAAAGTATATATTACTAGAGCTACTTCTGAGGCAAAGCAAGCATCTGATTTTGCAAGTGCGGAGCCTCTTTTGAAAAGTGTAATCAATGATTATGGATTCAGACTATTGTCCTCTTTTGATCAAGTTCATCAGTTTGGGAATGAGCGAAATGACGAAGTTATCTGGGCAATTCAGTACACCAGAGACCCATTGACTAACGGAGGCGGTAACAATTCACACGTGTTTTACCTGATGGAATATGATGTGCAGGCTGGAATGAGAAGAGATACCCAAAATGGTCGTCCATTCAAAAGATACAGAATGACTCCTTACACAATAAATACGGTTTTTGGAGATAGAGTAAATGACAGCCGGTATAAGGCCTCCTTTATCGATCTTTTCCTTTCAAATAAACCGGGTACCTATAATACCTCTTTTGACCTCTCCAAGCCTTCAGTAACATTTGCCCTAGGAGATACAGCGATTTATCTCCCTGGTTTTGAAATGTCTTTGGAAGAACGCGCTAAAAGACCCTATCAGGTTTTGGTTCCAAGCCAATATAACGAAAGGTTATTTCCTGGACTTAGGAAGCACCTTGATCCAGGAAGAGCTGATTTGACCCAGTTTCAAGGTGGTCGAGATTTCATCGCTATGCGTTTAGGAGAGACTTACTTGCTCTTAGCAGAATCATTATTGAAGCAGGGGAAAGTAGCTGAAGCCACCGAGGCCATTAACGAAGTAAGAAGAAGAGCTGCATTTCCAGGCAAAGAGGCTGAAATGGAAATTACCCCAGCGGAAATGACATTTGACTTCCTTATGGAAGAAAGAGCCAGAGAACTAATAGGAGAGCAATTCAGATGGTTGGACTTGAAACGATGGGGTGTTTTGGTTGAGCGCGTGAAGCTTCACAATGCCCAGGCTGCTCCAAATATTAAGGACTTCCACGTATTGAGACCAATTCCTCAGAATCAAATCGACCGAGCTGAAGGTGGTGCAACTGCATTCCCTCAGAATACAGGTTATTGATTTGATCCAGTAAAGACCTGTCAGTTTTCGAAAACCTGACAGGTATAATAAAAAAAACAGCTCCGAGTTTCGGAGCTGTTTTTCGTTATTAAGAAAACCAAACAATTTTTTCTAATCAAATGACTAGACTGCGATTGTCGAGGATCTAATCGTGATTTTTGAAGGAATGCTGATCAATTGATTTGGAAGGTCAGGCTGACGAGGCTTGGTAAGCTTTTTGATCAATAATTTAGCACATTCTTCTCCAATGGTAAAGGCAGGTTGCGTGATCGTTGTAAGCGACGGTGTCAACAAGCCAGCTATGCTAAGATTGGAGAAGAAACTGATGATTTTCAGATCTTCAGGAATCTTAATGTCTGTTCTTTTTACTGCATGATACGTAGCCAAGGCTAATTTTTCCACAGAAGAAACCAATCCATCCGGGCGATCCTCAGAAAGGAGCATTGTTCGGATTGCTTCTATATTTTTTTCCTCCTCATGTGCACAGGTCACTTGAAGTGATGGTGTCGGTGAAAGTCCTGCTGCCTTCAAGGCATCCTGATAACCCCGGTATCGTTCTTTGGTAATAGATAATTCCTTGGAAAGCATCAAAAAGGCAATCTTCCTACAGCCCTGTTGAATCAAATGCTTGGTGCCTTCATAGGAACTCTCATAGTCATTGGTGATAAATTTGGTGGTAGGAATATCAGGACAAATCCGGTCGAAAAAAATCAGTGGCAAGCCTCGCTCATGGAGCCTGGCTAAATGCGAAATGTCACTCGTTTGACTTGAAACTGACATGACGATGGCATCAGCACGGCCGTTCATCAATAGATTGACGATCTTCTTTTCCCGCTCTACGTCTTCGTGAGTGCTGTAAACCAACAAGTGATAGCCATGCTCTTGGGTAACTTCTTCGATTCCGTCAATAACCTTTGCAAAAAAACTACTCATCCGCTCAGGCATCACCACAGCGATGGTTTTACTTTTGTTTTCTCTAAGGCTTCTAGCAAAGGGATTAGGCTGATAATTAAGCTTTTCCGCCATGAATACAACCTTCTTTTTGGTCGCTTCACTGATCTCATAGCTATCATTTAATGCACGCGAAACAGTGGAAGGTGCAAGCTTCAACTCAGCAGCAAGCGTTTTTAGATTGACTCCTGTACTCATAGGATTTTGGGTTAATAGTGCTTTTGACTCAGTCGAATAAATTCAACTTGTCTAAAATAAGGAAATTAATCCACTTAAATAATATCGAAAACGTTTCCGTATTTTAATACCAGTCAGGGACTAATTCAAGGTAAATTTAGAATAGCAAAAGTAGCCCAAAGACTCATTCCAACCTGCGATATGCTCCATACACAAACCGAAAACTCTTTCCTGACGGAGGATTTTTTACTGCAATCTGACTACGCCAAAATACTCTATCACGATTACGCCAAGAACCTCCCAATAATCGATTACCACAATCATCTCCCTCCTGCCGAACTAGCTGGAAACAGGCAGTTTGAAAATATCTCCAAAGTCTGGCTGGCTGGAGACCACTACAAGTGGAGAGCAATGCGAACCTTAGGGATCAATGAAAATTTCATCACGGGAGGAGCTTCTGATCAGGAAAAATTCCAAAAGTGGGCTGAGACAGTTCCTTTTACCATGAGAAATCCACTTTACCATTGGACCCACATGGAACTGAAGCGCTATTTTGGAATTGATGAATTGCTCCATGCTGAAAATGCCGCCGAAATCTATCATCAAACTTCCGAGATGCTTCAGAATCCTGAATTTCGAGCTCAAGGGTTACTGGAGAAATTGAATGTAGAGGTGGTCTGCTCGACAGACGATCCCTGCGACAATCTTGCTGATCATGTCAATTACCACCTGTCAGACAAGCAAGTCAAACTCTTTCCCGCATTTCGACCGGACAAGTCCTTTGCAATAGAAAATGCAGACACCTACAAACCTTATCTTGAAAAATTGGGCGGGGTCGTTGGTTTTGAAATCAATTCTTTTGACAAATTGATTGAGGCTCTGTCCAACCGCGTTGATTTTTTCCACAGCCGAGGATGTAGACTTTCTGATCATGGATTGGAAAACCTGGTTTTCTCTAAAGATGAGCAGCTTTCTTCTGACAGTATTTTGGTAAAAGCGCTTCGAGGAAATGCACTCACGAAAGAAGAAATCGAACATTTCAAATTCAAAACCCTTCAGAAACTCTGCAAAATGTACCATGCCAAAGGTTGGGTTCAGCAGTTTCACTTGGGTGCGCTTCGCAATACCAATGCAAGAATGCTGAAAACGCTCGGTCCGGATACAGGCTTTGATTCCATAGGAGATTTTGATCAGGCAAGTGCTTTGGGAGCTTTTCTAAATCACCTTGATTCCACTGATCAATTGGCTCAAACGGTTTTGTATAATCTAAATCCTCGGGATAATGAAGTAGTAGCCACGATGATCGGAAACTTCAATGATGGTTCGATCAAAGGCAAAATTCAGTTTGGTTCAGGTTGGTGGTATCTTGATCAGAAAGACGGCATGGAAAAGCAAATTAATACGCTTTCCAATATGGGTTTGGTGAGTTGCTTCATCGGCATGCTGACTGACTCCAGAAGCTTCCTTTCTTTTCCACGCCATGAGTATTTTCGCAGAATTCTATGCAATCTTTTCGGCAAAGACGTCGAAAACGGTGAACTTCCTTGGGATGAAAAATGGCTTGGAAAACTGATCACCGACATTTGCTACCAAAACGCAAAAAATTACTTCAACTTCTCTCCAGCTAACTATAAAATTTAATGTCGATTACTAACCTTTTTTCCCTGGAAGGAAAAAAAATCGCCTTCTCAGGAGCTACCGGTGTTTTGGGAAAGACCATGGCCATGCACCTCGCAGACCAAGGCGCTGAGGTCTTAATCCTTGGTAGAACTCCAGAAAAAGTCAATCAATTAGTCAATGAAATTAATGCAGGTGGCGGCAAAGCTTTTGGATATTTTGCTGATGTAACCGATGAAGAATCCCTTGAAAAAGCCGCCAAAATCATCGAATCCCAACACGGTCATATCGATGTCCTGATCAACTCCGCCGGTGGAAATATGCCCGGAGCGGTGATCCGTCCTGACCAAAATTTCCTCGATTTGGATACCGCTTCGCTGAGAAAAGTAATAGATCTGAATTACCTAGGAACAGTACTTCCAACCAAGGTTTTACTTCCATTGATGCTTAAGATGGGAAAAGGAAATATCCTCAATATCAGCTCAATGGCAGCAAGTAGGCCAATGACCCGAGTGATGGGCTATGCTTCAGCAAAAGCAGCCATCGACAACCTTACGAAATGGCTTTCTGTCGAACTTGCTCAGAAGCACGGACCTGAATTCCGTGTGAATGCAATCGCTCCTGGTTTCTTTCTAACCGAACAAAACCGTACTCTATTAACAGAAGCTGATGGTAGCTTGACCCAAAGAGGAAATCAAATCAAAACCCATACACCGATGAATCGCTTCGGAAAACCGGAGGATCTACTTGGTGCTTTGCAATGGCTTTGCAGTGATGCATCGGCATTTGTCACCGGTACAATCATTCCTGTGGATGGTGGGTTTAGTGCATATTCGGGAGTTTAAAAAAGTTAATTGTTAATGGTTAAAAGTTAATAGTTACGGGAATTAACCCTTAACTTTTAAAACTTAACCAATAACTTAATCCCTAATAACTAATAACTCAATAACTAGTAACCAAATAACCAAATCCCCCTATTCCATGAGCTATAAAATGGAACAAACCATGCGCTGGTATGGCCCAAAAGACCCGGTAAGTCTAAGAGATATTCTTCAATCCGGAGCCACAGGCATAGTCAATGCGCTGCATCATATTCCAAACGGTGAAGTTTGGAGCCGTGAGGAAATCAAGATTCGTAAAGACATGAT